>NZ_JAALDT010000120.1:0-4919 GCF_014144995.1 Dietzia sp. DQ11-71
GCTGGTCGGCGACGGCGCGCGCATCGCCGAGGCCCACGACGCGCTGGACGCGCACGGCCTCGCGCCCTGCGGCGGCGCGCAGGTGGTCTACCTCGACCCGCCGTACAACCGCGGGGGCAGGTTCGACGCGTACCACGACAACATGCCGCGCCACGAGTGGCTCGATTACATCGAGACCCGGCTCGTGGTGGCCCGCGACCTGCTCGCCGAGACCGGAACCGTGTGGGTGCACCTCGACGACGCCGAGGCCCACCGGGTGCGTTGTCTGCTCGACGAGATCTTCGGCGCCGACGCGTTCATCGCGGACCTCACGGTGGAGAGCAACCCCAAGGGACGGCAGCTGGACCGCTTCTTCGCGGGTTCGCACGACCGTCTGATGGTGTACGCCCGCGACCCCGAGCACGTCCGGCTCGCGGGCGGCGTGGCCTCGGCGGTCGATCCGGCGGACTTCCCGCACCGGGGCGTCGACGGGGTCAGCTTCCGGCTCCTGCCGCTGCGCAACACCAACAAGCGTTTCAACCCGCGGACCACGCCCACCATGACGTACCCGCTCTACGGCGACCCGGTCACCGGCGAGGTGTCGGTGGAACCGGGCGGGGGACTGGAAGAGATCCTCCCGGTGTTCGGCGATCTCACCCCTGCGGTGTGGCGGTGGTCGCGAGAGCGGGCACGGGAACGCGTCGGCGACCTGGTGTGCCGGACGGTGAAGGGTCGCTCGGGCCCCCGGGTGGACATCTACCAACGTGACCGGTTCGAGGCGGGGCGGATCAAGAAGCTCAAGACCATCTGGCTGTCCCAGGAGGTCGGCTCGACGGACACCGCGCGAGCCGAACTGAGGGCGGCCGGGGTCGACGGGTTCCGCACCCCCAAGCCGGAAGCGTTGATGCGGCGGGTCGTCGAACTGGCCACCGACCCCGGCGAACTGGTCGTGGACCTGTTCGCCGGGTCCGGGACCACGGCGGTCGCGGCCCGTGCACTGGGCCGGCGCTGGGTGGTGGTCGAACGCAACCCCGAGACGGTCCGCGACGTGCTCGTGCCGAGGTTGCGCGTCGGCTCCGACGACGGTTAGCGGAGCATGAGCCCGCCGCCGTCGACCATCATCGTCTGGCCGGTCATGTACGACGCGTCGTCGCTGGCCAGGAAGACCGCGACCCGGCCGATGTCGGACTCGGGATCCCCGAAACGGCGCATCGGGGTCCCGGACAGGAGCCGCTTCTCGATCCCCGGGTTCGCCTCGATGTAGGCCTCCACACCCTCGGTGAGTGCGAGGGGGGAGATGACGTTGACGTTGATCCCGTCGCGCGCCCACTCGTTGGCGGCCACCCGGCTGATCGCGCGGATGGCCTCCTTCGCCGCGGCGTACGACGCCTGGGTGGGGCTGCCGTCGATGCCGGCGCCGGAGGCGAAGTTGATCACCGACCCGTCCCGCTCAGCCAGATGCGGGTGCGCGGCCTTCATCAGCCAGAACGTCGGGTAGAAGCCGGTGGAGAAGGACAGGTCCATCATGTCGCCGGTGGTCTCGAGCAGTGGTGCCTGTCGGGACGCGTGGGCGTTGTTGACCAGGACGTCGAGGTGCCCGAACGCCTCCACGGCGGCCGCGACGATCGATGCGGCGTTGGCCTCGACCGAGATGTCCGAGTGGAGGTAGCGCACCTGCTCACCGAGCTCGGCGGCGAGCGCGTCCCCGGCGTCGTCGTTGATGTCCACCACGAGGACGTTGGCGCCCTCCTTGACGAACGCACGGGTGATGCCGCGGCCGATCCCGCCGGCACCGCCGGTGACGATCGCGGTCTTGTCGGAAAGTCGCACGTCGAAGCCCTTCAGGAGTCCTGCAGCCACACGGCGGTGTCCGGTGGCAGATCCCTCCCGTCGAGTGGGCCGGAGGCGAGGAGGATCTCGCCGCCGGGCAGGGGCACCGTCCGAGGGGATGTATTGATCATGCACAGCATCCCGCCGCCTTCGCGCCGAAACGCCTGACACCCGTCAAGTTCACTTTCCCAGACGATCGCTTCCGTGTCCGCCGTCGGCCAGGACTGCCTGATCCCGATCGCCGACCGGTACAGCGACAGCACGGAGTCGGGGTCCTCCCGCTGGGCGGCGACCGTGAGGTGCGACCATCCCTCGGGCATCGGCAACCAGGTGTCGTCGGCGGTCGAGAACCCGTACGGGGGCCGGTCGCCCTCCCACGGGATCGGCACGCGGCAGTGGTCACGGCCCATCTCGGCATGACCGGTGCGGTCCCAGGTCGGGTCGGTGAGCCGATCGTGGGGGATCGCGAAATCGCTGGGCAGACCGAGTTCGGCACCGTTGTAGACGAACGCGATCCCCGGCAGCGCCAGCGTCACCAGGAGCATGGCGCGGGCCCGGGCCGTACCGACGGCCCCGTTGCCGTAGCGGGTCACCTCGCGGACGACGTCGTGGTTCGACAGCGCCCACGTGGGTGCCGCCCGCGAGACCCGTGCGGCCTCGAGCGTGGAGTCGATCGCCTCGCGCAGGGCGCGCGCGTCGAACGGGGCGCCGGTGAGGGCGAAGTGGAACGCGAAGTGCAGCTCGTCGGGCCGGAGGTAGCGCGCGAACCGCTCGGTCGGTCCCACCCACACCTCGCCGAAGGCGGCGGCGCCCGGGTAGTCGTCGAGGACGCGGCGGATCCGTCGGTGGATGTCGTGGACGCCGGGTCGGTCCCAGCGCGCGTCGCGGGGGTCGACGACGAGCTGGGCGATCTCCACGTCGTCGGGTAGATCCGCCAGGTCGTCGGGTTTGGCCAGCCCGTGGGCCACGTCGATCCGGAAGCCGTCGACCCCCAGGTCCAGCCAGAACCGCAGGGTCCGCTCGAGATCGTCGGCGACCTCGGGATTCGTCCAGTCCAGGTCCGGCTGTTCGGGGGCGAAGAGGTGGAGGTACCACTGGCCGGGCGTGCCGTCGGGCTCGGTGACGCGGGTCCAGGCGGGTCCGCCGAACACCGACGGCCAGTTGTTCGGCGGTTCGGAGCCGTCCTCGCCGCGGCCGTCCCGGAAGAGATAGCGCGCGCGTTCCGGGCTGCCCGGTCCGGCGGCGACCGCGGCGGCGAACCAGGGGTGCTCGATGCTGGTGTGATTGGGCACCAGGTCCATGATGAGCACCTTGCGGGCGGCGTGGAGCCGCCCGAGGAGCTCACGCAGCGTGTCGACGCTGCCGAACAGCGGATCCACGTCCCGCGGGTCGGACACGTCGTATCCGTGGTCGGCGCCGGGGGAGCGCATGATCGGGGAGAACCACACCCCGTCGACGCCCAGATGGTCCAGGTGGTCGAGGCGGTCGATCACGCCCTGCAGGTCACCGACGCCGTCGCCGTCGGAGTCGGCGAACGACCGCGGGTAGATCTGGTAGAGGACCATGTCCTCCCACCGGCGCGTCACGTGGGAGGGAGGCCTCACCCGATCTCCGCGGAGTTGACCATCATTGCCGCGGCGCGGGTGAGGTAGTCGACGAGCGCCGCCCGGTGTTCGTCGTCCAGCGTCTCGCGGTCGATCGTGTCCACGGCGGCGAGCATGTGGGTGAGCCAGGCGTCGTGGGCGGCGCGGTCGACGACGTACGGGTTGTGCCGCATCCGCAGCCTCGGGTGCCCGCGCTGCTCGGAGTAGGTGGTGGGCCCTCCCCAGTACTGCTCGAGGAACATCCGCAGGCGGTCCTCGGCCGGCCCCAGGTCCTCCTCGGGGTACATCGGGCGCAGCACGGGGTCGCCCGCCACCCGGCGGTAGAACTCGTGGACGATCTTCCGGAACGTCTCCGCTCCACCGATCTCGTCATAAAAGGTGCTGCTGCTCATGCCTCCCATCATGCCTGCCCAGGTGTCCGTGGGGCCCCTGGGCAGGTGGTGGCGGGTGGGCGGCGGCGGCAGGAAACCCACGGGAGACGACGACGACGAGGTCCCGCGACGGCGACCCGGATCCGCCCGCCCGCCGGGCCGAACCGGCCGGGTCGGCCACCTTCTGCTACGCGTTAGCCGCACGAAGTGTTCACCGAAGGTGCATCATCGTGGCAGGCGAGGTTCACGACGAGCCCGGACACGGCTGATGCACTGGGCTCGGGGCAGACGAGCGGAGACCGACCATGGGCACTGCAGTGCGCGAGAACACGGAGTACCGACAACGGGGTTCACGAGCCCCCTCCCGGCTGGAACCGGTCCCGGACCGGCACGTCCCGCTCGCGTCCGCCCCGCGCGTCCTGCTGCTCAACGCCAGCTACGAGGCCCTGACGGCCCTGCCCGCCCGCCGCGCGGTGGTGATGCTGATCGGCGGCAAGGCCGACGTGGTTCACGACCACCCGGTCGAGCTCCTGGTCCGCTCGGTGGACACCGCGATCCGCGTGCCGTCGGTGATCCGACTACGCGAATACGTCCGGATCCCGTACCGCTCGCAGGTCCCCATGACCCGCGCGGCGCTCATGCACCGCGACGGACACAGGTGCGGCTATTGCAGCGCCAAGGCCACCACCGTCGACCACGTCATCCCGCGCAGCCGCGGGGGAGCGCACGGGTGGGAGAACTGCGTGGCCTCCTGTGCGCCGTGCAACCACCGCAAGGCCGACAAGCTGCTCTCCGAGCTCGGCTGGGAGCTGCGGGTGCCCCTCGCCGCGCCGCGGGGCCGGACCTGGCGGTTGGTCTCCCAGTTGCGGGAGATCGGCCCGCACTGGGAGGACTACCTCTACCTCGACGCCGCCTGACCGACCGGTGTGGCCGCCCGGCCGACCGGCCGCCCGGCCGACCGGCCGGTCAGCCGGCCTCGGCCGCGTCGACGGCCCGGGCGTCCAGAGCCCGGACCATGTCGGCGGTCTGCTCGGCGATGATCCGCCGGAGGGCCGACGGGTGGGTCTCGTCCGCGACGACCTGCTCGAAACGCTCGGCGGTGTCGCGGTCCACCGCCCAGGACGGGAAGAGCCCC
>NZ_JAALDT010000121.1:0-6399 GCF_014144995.1 Dietzia sp. DQ11-71
GAGGCCTGCGCCAGCGCGGACACGCCGTTGGTCACCCCCGGACCGGCGGTGAGGACGGCCAGGCCGGGCGAGCGGGTGAGCTTGCCGGTGGCCTCGGCGGCGAATGCGGCCGTCTGCTCGTGCCGCACGTCGAGCAGTGCCACGCCGTGGTCCTCCTTCTCCGCGGCGTCGTACATGGGGAACACGTGCGCCCCGGAGAGGGTGAACATCGTCCGCACCCCGTGGGCGGCGGCGACGGCGGTGGCGTGGGATCCGCCGTGCCCCTCCACCGGGGTGGGGGTGTCACCGCGGGGTCCGGCCGGTGACCGCCCACCCTGCTCCTGTCCACCCTGCTCCTGCCCGGCCTGCGGGGCCGGCTCGTCGTGGCTCACATCGCACTCCCTGCTCGACTGCCTCCACCGTATGAGGCGGGGGCGACTCGTATCAGCGGTTCGGCGGACACGCCCTCGGGTACCGTCGGCGCCTGTGAGCACAGACAACGCTGATGACCTCGTCGTCGTCGGGGATCCGGTCACGGTCACCGACACGGTGGTGGCGCGCTTCGCCGAGGCGGTGGGCGCGCCGACCGACCAGGTCCCCGCCACCCTCGCGGCCGCCCTGACCGCCCCGGTCCAACGCGCGGTGATGGAGCACCCCGCGCTGCGCATCGATCTGGCGCGCACCCTCCACACCGCGCAGTCCAGCGAGCATCACCGGCCGATCCGTGTCGGCGACGTCCTCACCGCCACCGCCACGGTCACCGGGGTACGGTCGGCGCGCGGCGGGCGGATGATCGGGTTCGACACCGTGCTGCGCGACGCCGACGGCGAGCTCGTCCAGACCCTGACCAGTGCGCTGCTCACCGCGGAGGTGGAGGAATGACCGGGCGGGAGAAGGACGGACAGGAAACGACGACGAGGACGAGGACCACTGCCGCCGGGGAGGTCCTGCCGTCCCGGACCCTGCCGATCTCGCGGGACGACCTGCGGCGCTACGCCGAGGCGTCGGGGGACCACAACCCCATCCACCTGGACGACGCCGCGGCGCAGGCGCTCGGTCTGCCCGGGGTGGTGGCGCACGGGATGCTCACCTCCGCGCTGGCGATCGGGGTCGTGGCCGAGTGGGCCGGGGGAGCCGACCGCGTGGTGGCGACTTCGTTCCGGTTCGCCGGGCCCGTGGTCGTCCCCGCCGACGAACCCGCCCGGCTCGAGGTGGCGGGGTCGGTGAGGAAGGTGGCCGAGGACGGCTCGACCGCGGACGTCGCGCTCGCCGTGACCTGTGGCGGGTCGAAGGTGTTCGGCAAGGCGATCGTCACGGTCTCGCTCGCGGGGTGACGCCGGACGATTTCGGGCCACCGGCCGCCTGTCGTACACTGGGACGCCCGACCGAACGCGGTCGCGGACCGCGCTGCCGCCAGGCAGTCGCCGACACTGTAGAGTCGAGGCGTTCGTGCGGCCCGCAGGCGCGGGAGGGCACGGGTGGCCGGGAGACCGGCCGAAGGGGCGTAGCTCAATTGGCAGAGCAGCGGTCTCCAAAACCGCAGGTTGCAGGTTCAAGTCCTGTCGCCCCTGCACTTACCGCACACCAGACGACCCGGAGGTAGCCGCGTGAGCCAGGATCGCGACGACGACGTCGACGTCAACGGCGTCCGCGATTCCGACGCCGCTGCCGCCGTCCCCACCGGCAAGGCGGGGCGCGGCGACACCGCCGTGGCCGGACGGGTCCGTACGGACGCGGACAAGCCGGAGGACACGCGGACCGCCCGCACGAATCCGTTCCAGTACATCGGGCAGGTCGTCGAGGAGCTGCGCAAGGTCATCTGGCCCACGCGCAACCAGATGGTCACCTACACCATCGTGGTGTTCCTGTTCCTCATCTTCATGACCGCGCTGGTCTCGGGCGTCGACTTCGGCGCGGGCAAGCTCGTCGAGCTCGTCTTCGACCGCTAGAGACCTGCCGCTGGGGTCCGGGGCGAGATCCGGACCGCCGAACTTCGAGAGGACCGCATTTCCGTGAGCGACATCGATCAGAGCCCCGAGGCCGAGGGCGCCGAGCAGGCCGCGACCGAGGCGGACGCGGTGCTCGGTGACACGGCTGCGGATCCCGCCGACACCATCGACACCGACGCCGAGGCTGACGCCGCCGACACCGTCGCGGCTGGCGCCGAGCCGGACCAGGACGCCGCCACCGACGCGGTCGAGACCGAGCTCGACGAGGATGTCGAGGGTGAGACCGTCCCCGAGGGCGACGAGACCGTTGCGGAGGACGAGCTCGCCGAGTCGGCGCTCGAGACTTCCGGCGAGGCGCCCGAGGGGGCTCCGGCCGAGGAGGCCGCGGCCGACGAGGCGGCCGCGCCCGCGATCGACCCGATCATCGCCTTCAAGCGTCAGCTGCGCAAGCTTCCCGGCGACTGGTTCGTCATCCACTCCTACGCCGGGTACGAGAACAAGGTGAAGGCCAACCTCGAGACCCGCGCCGTGACCCTCGGCGCCGAGGACAAGATCTTCCAGGTCGAGGTCCCGGTCGAGGAGTTCACCGAGGTCAAGAACGGCCAGAAGAAGGTCGCCAACCGCAAGGTCCTACCCGGCTACGTGCTGGTGCGGATGGAACTCGACGACGAGTCGTGGGGCGTCGTGCGCAACACCCCGGGCGTGACCGGGTTCGTCAGCGCGACCGGTGGCGCCGCCGGCAAGCCCACCCCGCTCTCGCTGAGCGACGTGGCCAAGTTCCTGGCCCCCAAGCCGGAGAAGAAGTCCGCCGCCGCGGGCACCGCCGACGACCAGGGCTTCGCCCCGCAGGCCGTCGAGGTGGAGTTCGAGGTCGGCGAGTCGGTCACCGTCATGGACGGCCCGTTCGCGACGCTGCCCGCGTCCATCTCCGAGGTCGATCCGGCCGCGCAGAAGCTCAAGGTCCTCGTGTCGATCTTCGGTCGCGAGACCCCGGTCGAGCTCGGCTTCACGCAGGTCGAGAAGATCGACTGACCCGAGAAACTCCCACGACGACCCGTCCCGCGCCCGGCGCGGGGCGGGTCGCTCGTCTGTCAGCCCGGCCGGCGTTGGCGATTAGGGTTCCGACCGGCCGCGCGCGTAGACTCTCCAAGGTTGCGCCTGTGTTCCCGCCTGCCCTTCCGGGGTCGTGTGGGGAACCGGGTGCACACGACAGTCGGCCTCCCGCGTGTACAGCGCGGAGCCGAGATCCAGTCGAAGAATCAGGAAGACTGAGGAAGACGATGCCTCCGAAGAAGAAGAAGGTCTCAGGGCTCATCAAGCTCCAGATCCAGGCCGGCGCAGCCAACCCGGCCCCGCCGGTCGGTCCGGCTCTGGGTGCCCATGGTGTCAACATCATGGAGTTCTGCAAGGCCTACAACGCCGCCACCGAGAACCAGCGCGGAAACGTCGTGCCGGTCGAGATCACGGTCTACGAGGACCGGTCGTTCGACTTCAAGCTGAAGACGCCGCCGGCCGCCAAGCTCCTGCTCAAGGCCGCCGGCCTGCAGAAGGGCTCCGGCACCCCGCACTCCGCCAAGGTCGGCAAGGTCTCCATGGACCAGGTCCGCGAGATCGCGCAGACCAAGATGGAGGACCTCAACGCCAGCGACATCGACCAGGCCGCGAAGATCATCGCCGGCACCGCCCGTTCCATGGGCATCACGGTCGAGGCCTGACCTCCACCCCCCGAACATCTGTGGGAGGGCAGCTCAGGCCCGCACCACACCCGACCGCCGCGTGTTCGACGCGGCAGGAATGGAACTGACATGAGCAAGAACAGCAAGGCCTACAAGGCCGCAGCTGAGAAGGTCGACCGCACCAAGCTGTACTCGCCTCTGGACGCCCTGGCCCTGGCCAAGGAGACCGGCTCGACGAAGATGGACTCCACCGTCGAGGTCGCCATGCGACTTGGCGTCGACTCCCGCAAGGCGGACCAGATGGTCCGTGGCACCGTGAACCTTCCGCACGGTACCGGTAAGACCGCCCGCGTCATCGTCTTCGCCGCGGGCGAGAAGGCCACCGAGGCCGAGGCCGCCGGCGCCGACGCCGTGGGCTCCGAGGAGCTCATCGAGCGTATCCAGGGCGGCTGGCTCGACTTCGACGCCGCGATCGCGACCCCGGACCAGATGGCCAAGGTCGGCCGGGTGGCCCGCGTGCTCGGCCCGCGTGGTCTCATGCCCAACCCCAAGACGGGCACCGTCACGATGGACGTCACCAAGGCGGTGAACGACATCAAGGGCGGCAAGATCACCTTCCGCACCGACAAGGCCAACAACCTGCACTTCATCGTGGGCAAGGCCTCCTTCTCCACGGAGCAGCTCACGGAGAACTACCAGGCCGCGGTCGACGAGGTCATGCGCCTCAAGCCGTCCTCCTCCAAGGGCCGCTACATGCAGAAGGTCACCATCTCCACGACGACCGGCCCCGGCATCCCGGTCGATCCGTCGGCGATCTCCAAGCTCCTCGAGGCGGGTTCCGACTCCGAAGCGAGCTGATCTGCTCGGCTGAGACGCGACCAGCTCGGCTGAAGGCCCCGCGACCGGTTATCCGGACGCGGGGCCTTCCCGCATTTCCCGGCATGCGGCGAATTCTAGGAGTCGTTGCAACACCTGAGTGTGATCGAGGTGTTGCGTTGTGGCTGCTGAGGGCTCTGTGTGGGAGATCTTGCCGGTGCAGGAGTCGGAGCTGGAGTCGCTGGTTTGTGGCGGCTTGTCAGTTCGTGCGGCGGCCGGCCGGGTCGGGGTGCATTACGGGCGGGCGCTTGCGTTGGCGCACTCGCGCAAGTGGCCGGTGTCGACGAAGCGACATTCAACTGGTGATGAACGTGCGGCGATCAGGGCAGCGTTGGCGTCGGGGATGGAGCCGATGGACGTCGCTCGTGCCGTCGGGGTCAGCTCGTCGGTGGTGTACCGGGTCGGGATGGCCGCCGGGTTGTGGGTTCGCCACTTCGATGGCGTTACCCGCAAGTCGACGACCAGGCGGTGCGAGTACCTGCTCTTGCGGGCCCGGTCGATGGATCGTCGCGGGGCGGCCAAGGCGGTGGGGATCAGCGTCGAAACGGCGCTGGACTGGGATAAGGGCGTGACCAAACGCAATGGTCAGCCACGATCGGCGTTTGTCCCCGCGGGCCCGGACGTCGGCCTCTATAACCGTCTGATGAGTGTCTTGGAGTGCGTCCCGGGTCGCCAGGCGGTGCCGGTGGAAATCGTGCCTGTCGAGCGGGTCGAGAAGGTCATCTCGTGCCGTTACCTGTCAGTACTCGAGCGGGAGAAGATCGCCGACCTGCGCCGGGCGGGCGAGGGCATCCGCGAGATCGCCCGCCAGGTAGGCCGCAGTCCCGGGACGGTCTCTCGCGAGATCGCACGTAACAGCAGCAACGAGGGCCGCTACGAGCCACATCAGGCCCACCGGCGCAGCGTGCTGCGACGGTTCCGGCCCAAGGTCGCCAAGATCGCCGCGAACCCTGCTCTGGCGGCGTTCATCCAGGAGCGGTTGTCGCTATGGCACTCGCCCGAGCAGATTGCCGGAGCGTTGCGCCGACAGTTCCCTGACGATCAGGCTATGTGGGTGTGCGTCGAGACGATCTACCAAGCCCTGTACCTGCAATCCCGCGGTGGACTCAAGCGGCAGGTCCAGGCCGCTCTCCGGACCGGTCGGGCCAGGCGGATCCCTCACAAGCGCCCTGATCAGCGGCGCAGCAGGTTCGTCGACGAGATGGTGATGATCTCCGACCGGCCCGCCGAGGTCGAGGACCGGGCGGTGCCCGGCCACTGGGAGGGCGATCTGATCCTGGGCGCCGGGAACGCCTCGGCGATCGGCACCCTGGTCGAGCGCAGCACCCGCTACGTCATGCTCGTGCACCTGCCAGATGGCCACACCGCCGAGGCCGTCCGAGATCAACTCGTCAAGGTCATCTCGACCCTGCCCGAGCACCTGCGCGGATCGCTGACCTGGGACCAGGGCTGCGAGATGGCCGGACACAAGTCGTTCTCGATCGCCACCGGCTGCCCGGTGTACTTCTGCGACCCGGCCAGCCCCTGGCAGCGGGGATCGAACGAGAACACCAACGGACTGCTGCGCCAGTACTTCCCCAAGGGAACCGACCTGAGCGTCTTTGGCCCCGAGGATCTCGAGCACGTCGCCCAGGAACTCAACGCACGCCCCCGCAAGACCCTCTACTTCGAGACCCCCGCCGAACGGATGCGAGACCTACTAGCCTCAACCTAGGAATCCATCGTGTTGCAACGATCCCTAGAACCCGAGTGCCGTGAGCGGCCGGCCGCCGGCCGACCGGTCCGCAGCCGCTCCTCCCGATGGCGTCTCGCGTGCCGGCATGCCCGCCCCCCACGCAGCCGCTCCTCGCGATGGCGTCTCGCCGTCGCTTCGGGGCGTGCGAGACGCCATGTTCGGGCGCGGCTGTGGGGGAGATGGG
>NZ_JAALDT010000122.1:0-36812 GCF_014144995.1 Dietzia sp. DQ11-71
CCGCGGGCACGGATTCCCTCGCGTTCGCACGCGCGGTACGGCAGCCCCGAGCACACTGTGACCTAGCTCACCCGCATGACAATGCCCTCGGGTATGGTTCGGTCACGCGGTCGCCGTCGGCACGCCCGCCCCGCTACCGGAGGGGGCCACGATCGGGGTCGACCGGATTACCCGCGGTGGCCGCCGCGGACGAGGTGCTCGACGATCGCGGTGACGACGTCCGCGACACGGTCCGTCAGCTCAGCGCGGCGCTGCAGACCGTCTCCGACGGCCGCGACGACCTCTTCGCCACCGTCCGCAACCTCGAGGCCTTCACCGCCGCGATGGAGGGTTCCGGCGAGCAGATCACCACCTTCAACGAGGTGATGGCGGCGGTGACCGTCTCGGTGTCCCGCGGCCGGGGGGAGATCGGCCCGGCGCTCACCGAGCTCGACCTGGCAGTCGACGAGGTCCGCGACTTCGTCCGCGACAACCGGCAGGTGGGCATCGAGACCGCCCGGACGACCACCGACCTGCTGACGGTGCTGGCCGAGCAGCGCGACGACATCGTCGGCGACGTCGAGAACCTCAGCCGCGGGCTGAGGACCCACGACACGATCCTCGCGTGGGAACGCGCCTGGATGGACCCGATCTGCGAGGGGTTTCGGGAGGCCGTACGTGGCTCGGACCTGCTCGTCCGGCTCCACGCGGACGGCCTCCGGGCGCGCGGGGTGGTCTACACCGACATCGTCTCGACGGTCGACCTGCTCGTGCACCCACCGCTGGAACAGTCCCCGCCCGGCACAGAGGTGCGGGTCGTCCGGCCGTTCGCGGGCAGCCGGCCCGTGTGGCACGGCGAACCCGGGCGCGACCCGGACTCGCGCGCTCTGGTCATGGAGGCCCTCGGTCCGACGTAGGGTGACGACGATGACGACACGACACGGTGCCGCGGGCCGATGACCCGGGGGTCGACATGGTCCGCCCGGCCGAGCGGTCCGCGCACGGGGCGCCTCTCGGCGGGGGACTGGGCCCGCGCCGGGCTGGACCTGCTCATGACCGAGGGCAGGTCCGCGGTCAAGATCAGCAGACTCTGCGCCGACTTCGGCGTCACGAAGGGCAGCTTCTACTGGCATTTCGCCGACTTCGACGCGCTCATGGCCGCCATCGCTAGGCTCTACTTCTCGCAGGAGATGGACGCCGCCCGTGGTCTGGTCACCATGGAGGAGATGCCACCCGACGCACGGCTGGAGACCATGAGCGCGATGCTCGTGGAATCCCGCGCCTGGGAGGGGGAGGCCGCGATCCGCGAATGGGCCAGGGCGGACGAGACCGTCGCCGAGGCGGTTGCCGAACTGGACCAACGCATCCTGCGGGTGGTCCACGACGCGTTCGTCGAACTCGGGTTCTCCGAACGGGGGGCGAGGATCCGCGCCGGCGTCTTGGTGTACGCCGGCATCGGGTTCGTCTACGGGCGCTCAGCGCTGCCCGTGCCCACCGTGGAGGGGATCCAAGACGTGCTGGCGCTGCTGGTGAAGCCCGAGACCTGACCTCCGGGGCCAGGTCGGGGAGCGCGGGTCAGACCGCCACCCGGACCGTGAGCCCCCTCCGCTTGATCCGCGCCGAGAACTCGGTCACGGTGCCGCAGTCCTCGCCGTCGATCTGGAACGCGGCCGGTTTCTCCAACACGCGGGCGGTGATCCCCACGCCCTGGCGGAAATCCAGTGGCCGGGTCCGATGCTCTTCTTTCCCGCTCTCCGGGGTGGAGTTCCTCCGCAGTATCGGCTTGAGCCGGTGCTGGAACGTGTGATGGGCCAGCACCGCACCCGCCTGCGCCCACCCGAGAGGGCCCTTGGCGCGCAGAGCGAGAACGTCCAGGAGTCCGTCGTCGATGACGGCGTCGGGCAACAGCACCATCCCCGCCTGCAGCATCCCGCAGTTGGCCACCAGGAGGGTGCGCGCGCGGGTCTGGATCGGCGATCCGTCGTCGAGGGCGTACTCGACCCGGATCCGGTGGCCGCGCAACAGCGTGTTGGCGAACGCGCCGACGTACGCGAGCCAGCCCACCCGTGCCTTCAGTTTGTCGTCGGTGCCCGCGATCATGTCGGCGTCCATCCCGGCGCCGAGCATCACGAGGAACACGTCATCGTGGGACACGCCGTCGCCGTCGGTGTAGTGGACCTCGCCGAGGTCGATCGCGCGGCTCCGACCGCTCATGGCGACACGCAACGCACGGTCGACATCGTCCAACGGGACGCCGAGGTTGCGGGCGAGCAGGTTCCCGGTTCCCAGGGGGACGACTCCCATCGGCACCGAGGTGCCGAGCAGGCCCTGCGCCACCGACCGTACGGTGCCGTCGCCGCCGCACGCGATCACCAGTCCGACACCGTCGGCGGCCGCCCGTGCCGCCTGACCGGTGCCCGGGTCCTCCTCGGTGGTCTCGTAGAAGACGGGATCCGTCCACCCGTGCCTGGACGCCCGCTCCTCGGCGAGGCGGCGGACCTCGTCGATTCCGACCTTGGTGGGGTTGTAGACGACGGCGAGGCGAGACGGGGCTGGGGACACCGCACCAATGTGTCAGAAAGCCGACCGGCCCGCCATTCGTCGCCCCCGGGCGGATTTGGTATGCGACGGCGGCCGCCTATATCCTTGGGTCCGAAGTTTGAACGCCTGGGAGCTCTGCTCTCGGGCACCTGATCAAGTTTCACCGAAGACCGCAGGTCGCCGCTCCCGCCGGGGGTGGTCGAAGGGTCCGGGAGCGCCCGGACGGCCCGCGCAGGAGAACACCGGTCAGCGTCGGATGTGCCGTGGGTCCCCAGGGGCCCGTGCCAGCTCCTCCACGCCCCGTGCCACCTGCGCACGGGGCGTTCGTGTTTTCTCGGGCGAGATGATGCAGAAAGGAGGCGAAACATGGCAAAGCCCGCAAAGGTCCAGGCCGTCGAGGAGATCAAGCAGCACTTCCAGAACTCCACGACCGCCGTGGTCACCGAGTACCGCGGACTCTCCGTCCCGCAGGTCACCGAACTGCGCAAGACGCTGGGTGACGCGGCCACGTACACCGTGGCCAAGAACACCCTGGTCAAGCGTGCGGCTGAGGAAGCCGGAGTCGAGGGTCTCGATGACCTCCTGTCCGGTCCCACCGCCATCGCGTTCGTCACCGGTGAGGTCGTGGACGCCGCCAAGGCGCTCAAGAACTTCGCCAAGGACAACAAGGCGCTCGTCATCAAGGGCGGTGTCATGGACGGCTCACCGCTGTCCGCCACCGAACTCGACAAGATCGCCGATCTCGAGTCCCGCGAGGTCCTGCTCGCGAAGATGGCCGGTGCCCTCAAGGGTAACCAGACCAAGGCCGCCGGCCTGTTCAACGCGCCCGCTTCGCAGCTGGCACGTCTGTTCGCGGCGCTCGAGGACAAGAAAAACTGATAACCCCACATGCTTCCGGGCCGTCTGACGGCACCGGGACCAACAGAAAGGACGCCACCATGGCGAAGCTCAGCAACGACGAGCTGCTCGAGGCCTTCAAGGAGATGACTCTTCTGGAGCTCTCCGAGTTCGTGAAGCTGTTCGAAGACACCTTCGAGGTCACCGCGGCCGCTCCGGTCGCCGTCGCGGCTGCCGGCGCCCCGGCTGCCGGTGGCGAGGCCGCCGCCGAGCAGGACGAGTTCGACGTCGTCCTCGAGTCGGCCGGCGACAAGAAGATCGGCGTCATCAAGGTCGTGCGCGAGCTCGTGTCGGGCCTGGGCCTCAAGGAGGCCAAGGATCTCGTCGAGTCCGCCCCCAAGGCGATCGTCGAGAAGGTCGACAAGGAGGCCGCCGAGGCCGCCAAGACCAAGCTCGAGGAGGCCGGCGCGACGGTCACCCTCAAGTGATCTGACGCACTACCGCTTCACCAGGGACGGCCCGGCGATATCGCCTGGCCGTCCCTGTCCTATTTGCGTTCCACTCGCCCGTTTCCTCACGCCCGCCTGCCCTCTGGCCGCGAAAACGAAACACTTTTCCACGGGATGTAACAAAGCATGCCTCCGGAGCGGTAGTTTACAGTGACCGTGGCCACAGATCATGGCCGCAGTGAGGAGTGGTTGACGTGGGTGTCGAGGTTTCCGTCGAGGGTCTGACCAAGTCCTTCGGTTCGCAGAAGATCTGGGAGGACGTCACGTTCACCCTTCCCGAGGGCGAGGTCAGTGCGCTGCTCGGTCCGTCGGGTACCGGCAAGTCGGTGTTCCTCAAGTCCCTGATCGGGCTGCTGCGCCCGGAGCGCGGCAAGATCATCATCGACGGCACGGACATCCTGCAGTGCACCGCCAAGGAGCTCTACGAGATCCGCAAGCTCTTCGGCGTCCTGTTCCAGGACGGTGCGTTGTTCGGGTCCATGGACCTCTACGACAACGTCGCGTTCCCGCTGCGCGAGCACACGAAGAAGTCGGAGAGTGACATCCGAGACATCGTCATGGAGAAGCTCGAGCTCACCGGTCTCACCGGAGCGGAGGGCAAACTGCCCGGCGAGATCTCCGGCGGCATGCGCAAGCGCGCAGGCTTGGCCCGCGCCCTGGTGCTGGACCCGGAGATCATCCTCGTCGACGAGCCCGACTCGGGCCTCGACCCGGTCCGCACCACCTACCTGGCTCAGCTGCTCATCGACATCAACGCCCAGATCGACGCCACGATCCTCATCGTCACGCACAACATCAACCTCGCCCGCACAGTGCCGGACAACCTCGGAATGCTCTACCGCAAGAAGCTCGTGATGTTCGGACCCCGCGAGGTGCTGCTCACCAGCGAGGAACCGTCCGTCCGCCAGTTCCTGCGCGGCTCCAAGCTCGGTCCCATCGGTATGTCCGAGGAGAAGGACGACGCGCAGATGCGCGAGGAGATGAAGCAGGCGGAGGAGGGGCACAACGACGGATCCCCGGGCGAGGACGAGCTCAAGGGGGTGCCGCCGCAGATGCAGCCGACCCCGGGCGCCCCCGAGCGCAAGGGTGAGATCCGGCGTGAGGAGAGGGTGGCAGAGATGCTCGACACGCTGCCGGAGGGTGCGCAGCAGGCCATCCGCGAGGAATGGGCCTCTCGCGGTCACGGCAACGGTAAGGTCGCCGCGTCGGCGCCTGCAGGGGCCACCTCGTCGCAGTCGGACGCGGGCTCCAACTCGTCCGGAGTGGACGAGCACTACGGGTCCGACGAGAAATGACGCGTCGACCGAACCGGGGGGATTTGATGGCGGAGAGTACGACCCAGCATCCAGAAGGACGGGCCGGTATGTCACCGGCCGATGTCGGAGGAGGCTTCCGGACCGCGGTGGGCGGGGCCGGCGAGGTATTCCGACTGTTCCTCGACGTGCTACGAGGGGTCTTCAGGCGACCGTTCCAGTTCCGTGAGTTCATAGAGCAGTCCTGGTTCATCGCCTCGGTGACGATCCTCCCGTCGGCACTGGTGGCGATCCCGTTCGGGGCCGTCGTGGCGATGCAGACCGGGTCGCTCGTCCAGCAGCTCGGCGCCGAGGCCTACACGGGGGCCACCGGCGTCCTCGCCGTCGTGCAGCAGGGCGCGCCGCTGGTGACCTCGCTGCTTATCGCGGGCGCCGCCGGGTCGGCGGTGGCCGCTGATCTGGGCGCCCGCTCCATCCGCGAGGAACTCGACGCGATGCGCGTCCTGGGGATCGACCCCATCCAACGACTCGTCGTCCCCCGGGTGCTCGGCATGATGCTCGTCGCGGTGCTCCTGAACGGACTCGTCTCCATCGTCGGGATCTCCGGCGGTTACGTGTTCAACATCATGCTGCAGGGCGGCACACCGGGCGCCTACCTGATGTCGTTCGGTGCCCTCGCCCAGCTGCCCGACTTCATCATGTCCTCGATCAAGGCCCTGATCTTCGGACTCATCGCCGGCGTGGTCGCCTCGTACTGCGGGATTAACCCCAAGGGCGGACCCAAGGGGGTCGGCGACGCCGTCAACCTGGGCGTGGTCCTCACATTCCTCCTGCTGTTCTTCGCCAACCTCATCCTCACGGCGATGTACCTGCAGATCGTTCCCCCGAAGGGGTCGTAATGGCGATCCATACCGATGTCGGACCCACGCGGGCCCGGCTGAGGGCCCTCGTCCGTGGCCCGGTCAACTCGTTCGACTCCCTGGGTGACCAGCTCGCCTTCCACCTGAGGGCTATCCGCTGGATTCCCCAGACGATCGTCCACTACCGGCACGAGGTATTGCGTCTGATCGCGGAAGTGACCTTCGGCGTCGGCACCCTGGCGGTGCTCGGTGGAACCATCGGCGTCATCGGCATGATGAGCGGGTTCACCGGGGTCGTCGTCGGCCTGCAGGGGTACGCAGCCCTCGACCAGATCGGTAGCTCGGTCCTCACCGGGTTCCTGTCCGCCTACGTCAACACCCGCGAGGTCGCCCCCATCGTGGCGTCACTCGCCCTGTCCGCCACCGTCGGTTGCGGCTTCACGGCCCAACTCGGCGCGATGCGGATCTCCGAGGAGATCGACGCCCTGGAGGTCATGGCGATCCCGAGCGTGCCCTATCTGGTCACCACCCGGGTGATCGCCGGATTCATCGCGGTCATCCCGCTGTACGTCGTCGGCCTGCTGTCCTCGTACCTCGCCACGAGGGGCGTCAACACCATCGTGCAGGGCCAGTCCACCGGCTCGTTCGACCACTACTTCCACCTGTTCCTGCCACCGGAAGACGTGATCTACTCGTTCGTCAAGGTGATCATCTTCGCGTTCGTGCTGGTGATGATCCACTGCTTCTACGGCTTCACCGCCACCGGCGGTCCGGCCGGCGTCGGCGTGGCTGTGGGGCGGGCCGTCCGCACCACGATCGTCGTGGTGGCGATCCTCAACTTCTTCGTCGGACTCGCCCTCTGGGGCACGACCACGACTGTGCGGGTGGCGGGATGAACGAGCTCTCCGTTCTCTCCAAGCGGTTGCTGGCCGCCCTTTTCATCATTATCGTCCTGGCGTTCGTCGGGACCACCATCGCGATCTACAACCGCGCCTTCACCGACTCGGACGGCGTCACCCTGTACACCGACGACATGGCGTTCGCGCTGCCGAACGACGCCGACGTCAAGGCGCGCGGTGTCCTCGTGGGCCGCGTCTCCGGTGTCGAACCCGACGGGGACCGCGTGCAGATCAACATGGAGTTCGACCCGGCGCTCATGGAACAACTGCCGGCCAACGTCAGTGGCCGCCTGCTCCCCAAGACGTTGTTCGGTGAGCGGTTCGTCGACCTGGGGTTCCCCGATGAGCCCGTGGGGACGCTCGAACCGGGAGCGACCATCGAGCAGGACACCCGCGGCAACGCGATCGAGTTGGGGCGCGTCCTGGACGGGCTACTCCCCGTTCTCGAGGCGGTCCCGCCGGAGAAACTGGCGGGCACGCTCGGCGCGATCAACCAGGCGTTGTCAGGCCGTGGGGACGAGATCGGCGCCAGCCTGGTCGAGATCGGACAGGTCTTCGACGGCATCAACCAGGAGTTGCCCGCTCTGGAATCCGGGCTGGAGGATCTGGCGACATTCTCCCAGACCTATTCCGAGGCGCTGCCTGATCTCATCAACGCTCTGGACGCTCTGCGCACCACCGGCGACACGGTGGTCCAGCGCCGCCCCGACATCGCCGACGGACTGCGGCGGATCAGCGAGTCGTCCGAGGTCCTTACCGGTTTCCTCGCCGCGAACCGCGACGACCTCATCTCCCTGGCGGTGGACTCGCGCACCTCCCTGGAGTACCTGGCTGAGTATTCGCCAGCACTGCCGTGCTCGGTGGGGAATTTCATGACTCTTCTGGACCGGTCCGACGCCATCCTGGGCGTGGGCACCGAGCACCCCGCCATCCGGGTGACGCTCGAGCTCGTCAATCCCAGAGGGCGTTACGTGCCCAACCAGGACGAGCCGCGGTTCTTCGACACCCGCGGTCCCCGCTGTTACGACCCGGCGCAGGAGCCGTTCATCTTCGGCGGGGCCCCCGGCGGGGCGATCGCCGACGGGAGCTACCAGATCCCCACCCGCAATCCGGGGCCCGCGTTCATCCCGACTCTGCCCAATCCGCTTCTCCGGGACGGGCCGGTTCCGGCACTCCGTAACCGTGGCTCGGTTCCCCCGGCTCCCGGGCGGGCGGTGCCCGAGCAGCCCAATATGCCGTTTCCGTCAACCGTGACCGCGGGTCAGGACACCGACGTGGTGGCTATGGCCTACGCCGGCTCGCCGCTGGAGACCGACACCGTCCGAACCGTCCTGGGGGTCGCGTCCTCGCGCGGCGCGCAGGAGATCCCTGCCTGGATCGGCCAGATCGGCGCCCCGGCGCTTCGCGGAACGGAGGTCGGTTTCCGATGAACGCCAAACTGAAGGCCCTATTCCGTGGCGGCCTGCTGGGGTCATTCGTCAAACTGGTGGTCTTCATCGTGGTCACAGTGCTGCTCAGTTCGGTCCTCGCCGTGACCATCAGGGGCGGCACCCGGGCGGAAGGTACGGAGTACTCTGCGATCTTCTCCGACGTGACCATGCTGGAGGAGGGCGACGACGTCCGGATAGCCGGCGTCGTGGTGGGCAACATCACCGGGATGGAGATCCACGAACGCGACCTGGCTAAGGTGGACTTCACCCTGGTCGGCGACCGCACGCTGCCGGCCAACGTGCACCTGGCACTGCGGTTCCGGAACATGATCGGCCAGCGGTACCTGAACATCTCCCGGGAGCCCGGACCCGTCCAATCGGCCCTGGAGGAAGGGAGCACGATCGGAATCGAGAAGACCTCGCCCGCGGTCGATCTCACGGCGCTGTTCAACGGTTTCCGCCCGCTCTTCACGACCCTGCAGCCGGAGGACGTCAACGCGCTCGCCGACTCGCTGGTGCGGGTACTGCAAGGGGAGGGCGGCACCGTGACGAGCCTGGTCCGCCAGACTGGTGAGCTGACCAACCACCTGGCCGATCGGGATCAGGTGATCGGCGAAGTCATCGACAACCTCACCCGGGTCCTCGAGACCATCAACGAGCGGGACGTGCAGTTCCAGCAGCTCGTGGTGACCACCAGGCAACTCGTCGAGGGACTCGCCGACGAGCGCGACGCTATCGGCAGTTCGCTCGACTCGATGGCGGATCTGACCTCGTCGGCGGAGAACATCGTCACCGCCACGCGGCCCGCCGTCACGGATTCGCTCGACCACCTCAAGGTGGTCAGCGACCAGATCACGACGAACCGCGACACGCTCAGCGAGGTTCTCATCAACCTGCCGCGCAAGACCGACAACCTCATCAGGATGGGTTCGTTCGGGTCCTGGCTCCAGTTCTATCTCTGTGGACTCGACGTGGTGCACGGCCCGGGCACCAACGTGCCCAACCTTCTTCCGAGCGGCGGTCCCACGATCAATCATCCGGTGTACACCAACGTCGCGCCCCGGTGCCACGCAGGGGGAATCCCATGAGCAAGCGCAGTGCGAACGAGCCGAGGTTCAGCAACGCCACCATCGGAGCGATCGGGGTCCTGGTGATCCTCGCCCTGACCGCCGTGTCGTTCAGACTCGACGCGCTACCGATCGTCGGGGCGGGACCCAAATACACAGCCTACTTTTCCGAGGCCGCCGGGCTAGCGGACGGTAGCGAGGTCCGCGTGGCCGGCGTCAAGGTTGGCGTCGTGACCGACGTGGCGCTCGACGGCGACAAGGTGGCCGTGGGCTTCCGGGCCAAGGACGCCTGGCTCGGCGACGACACCCGGGCGAGCATCCAACTCAAGACCGTGCTCGGCCAGAAGTACCTCGCGCTGAGCCCGGCGGGAACCGGGGAACTCGACACGTCGGAGCCGATCCCGCTTGAGCGGACGGTGGCCCCGTACGACGTGGTCACAGCTTTCTCCTCCGCAGCGGAGACGCTCGACGAGATCGATGACGCCAAATTGGCAGCGAGCCTGGACACCCTCACCGATACGATGCAGGCGTCGCCCGAGGAGTTCCGGGGCGCGGTCGACGGCCTGGCGCGTCTGTCGCAGACCGTGTCCAGCCGGGACGCCGAATTGCGGAACCTACTCGAGGCCACGCGTACGAGCTCCCAGATCGTGGCGGACCGTAATGACGACTTCCGGCGCCTGATCATCGGCACCGGACAGTTGTTGGGCGAACTCAACGACCGCGCCGAGAGTCTCAAGCTGGTGTTGGCCTCCACGCGCGGACTGTCGATCGAACTCCGCCGGTTCGTCGCGGAGAACGAGGCCGAGTTCAAGCCGACCCTGGATAGTCTCGACTCCGCCCTGGCGGTGTTGACCGACCACGAGGAAGAGCTGAGGGCATCCATCCACAACCTCGGGCCCTTCTATCGGCTGTACTCCAACATTCTGGGCTCGGGCAGATGGTTCGACACCGTGGTCACCAACCTCGTCCCGCCGGGTATTCCTGAGCCGCCCTTCTATCCCGGCGCCCGCGCGCCGGCCAGACAGAGTGGGATCAACTGATGCACAAGAAGATGCCGTACTCGTTCGTCGGGCTGCTGCTCGTCGTCGTCGTGGCCGCCGTGACTGTGATTTTCCTCGCCGTCACGGGGTTCGGACGCACCAGCATCACCGCCACCTTCCCGACAGCCGTCGGAATATCGGAGGGCTCCGATGTCCGGATCCTGGGGGTCACGGTGGGTTCCGTCGACAAGGTGACCCCGATGGGGGAGACCGTCGAGGTCGAGTTCCACGTCCGCCGGGGCGTGGACGTCCCGGCGGACGCCAAGGCGGTCCAGGTGACGCCCTCGGTCGTCCCTGACCGTAACGTCCAACTACTGCCCGCCTACTCAGGCGGCCCCAAGATGGAATCGGGCGCGCACATCCCCCTCGAGCGGACCGCGACACCGGTCGAGGTGGACCAGCTCTACGCCTCGGTGGAGGAACTGACCGATGCTCTCGGCCCGGAGGGTGCCAACAAGGACGGCGCTCTCGACCGGTTCGTCACCGCGTCCGCGGACACGCTCGGAGGCAACGGTGCCGCACTCGGGCGGTCGATCGACGAGTTGTCGCAGGCCGCGACGACGCTGGCGGATTCGAGTCAGGACATCAGCGAGACCGTGGTCAATCTGCAGTCGTTCGTCACGATGCTCGCGCAGAACGATGCCCAGGTGAGGCAGTTCAACTCCCAGATGTCGACCTTCAACCAGACTGTCGCTGGTCAGCGCGAGGACCTCCAGGGCGCCCTCGCCGAACTGAGCTACGCCCTCGCGGACGTCGCGCGTGTCGTGCGGGACAACCAGGACGTGATCCGCAGCAATGCGGACCGTTTGGTGAGACTCAGTCAGATCACCGCGGACCAGAGGGGCGACATCGAGGAGATCCTCAAGACTGCTCCGTTGGCTCTGTCCAACCTCATCGGCGCCTACGACCCCGAGGCCGGGCTGTTGTCCTTACGTCTCGGCATCCCGGAGTTGCAGGACCCGGCCGGCGTCCTGTGCCAGCTCATGACACTTGGCCGCCTGAACCCCGGGGACCAGATGCTGGCCGAACTCGACAACCTCCGGCGCGCCGATATCGAGGCCTGCGAGGCTCTCGCGCCGCAGCGCAACGCCGATCTACAAGCGTCGAACCCGGATCTGCCGTTGGGCATCCTCGCTGGCGAGATGAATCAGTCTGTCCCGGTTCCCGGGACGGTCCAGGGCAATCGCGGGTGGCCGATGACGCCCGCCTCGGAAGGGGGACGGGGATGATCCGGCCGACCACGCCCATCCTCGGTCGCGCCGTCCGCGCGGTCGGTGCCAGCGCGCTCGTGGCCGCCGTCGCGGCGGGGTGCTCGTTGAATCTGGAGGACTACACTCTGCCGGGTGGCGCGGACCTGGGTGAGGACCCCATGCACGTGGCCGTCCGCTTCGACGATGTGTTGGACCTGGTCCTGCAGTCGTCGGTCAAGGTCAATGGTCTTGACGCCGGTCGCGTGTCCGGTATCTCGCTGGCGGAGGACGGGTGGACCGCAGAGGTGGACATCGTCCTCCGCGGCGACATGGAGCTCCCCGCCAACGTCGAGGCCTCGATCCAGCAGACCAATCTCCTTGGCGAGAAGTTCGTGCAGCTCAGCCCGCCGGAGGACGAGCCGCCCACCGGAGAGCTGTCCGGCGGTGACGTCATCGCCAGTTCGGACACCCGCACGGCTACCGACATCGAGCAGGTTCTCGGCGCGCTGTCGCTGTTGCTCAACGGCGGCGGCGTGGACCAACTGCAACCGATCGTGGCCGAACTGCGCAAGGCCACCGACGGCCGCGAGGAGGATCTCACCCGGACCCTGCGATCGGCGGAGGAGCTCATCGGGGGCCTGAACCGGCAGCGCGACAGCATCACCGAAGCCCTCGAGGGCGTGAACCTCATGACGTCGCGTGCCAACGATCAGCGCCAGCAGATCGAGGCGGCGCTCGACGAGCTGCCCGCCGGGGTGGCGGTGCTCGAGGAGCAGCGCTCGCAGTTCGTGGAGATGCTGCGCCGGGTCGACACACTGGGCCAGGTCGGCTCGGAAGTCCTGCTCACCAGCAGGGAGGACCTCATCGCCGACCTGCGGGCGCTGCGCCCTGTGCTGCAGTCCCTCGGCGAGTCGACTCCGGAGCTCATCGAACTGATCGGTTTCGTCCCCACCTTCCCGTTCCCGGACTCGTCTATCCCGGCGACCGTCGGCGGCGCGGCCAACATCTTTCTCTCCGTGGACGCGACGATCTCTGAGACGCTCCGGAATCTGGGGGCGAATCAGGGCGAACCGGTGGTTCGCCGTCCGAACACCACGAGCGGGCCCTACGTCGTGGACCCGCAGAACCCGTGGGTCGGCGACAACGGCCCGGACCGGCGGACGACCATCGTGCTGCCGCTCCTGCCGGTCCCGCCGGTCATGGACCGGGCGGTGGTGCCCAAGCCCGCACCAGGAGTCTCGGAGTTCTCCGAGAACTACCTGCCCGAACCAGGAGAGCCAGGAAACCGATGAGCAAGACACTCCGCACCCAGCTCATCGCCTTCTGTGTGATCGCCGCGGTCGGGATCACCTATGTAGGTGCCAACTACGTTCGCTTACCTTCGCTCTTCGGGATCGGCCAGTACCAGGTCTATCTGGACCTACCCGAGACCGGCGGGGTGTTCACCAACGCGGCCGTCAACTACCGCGGCACGGCGATCGGACGGGTGGGCGAGCTCTCGCTCACCGACGACGGTGTGCGAGTCGAGCTCGACCTCGACTCGAGCGCCCCCGACGTCCCGGCGGACACCGAGGCCGTGGTCGCCAACCGCTCCGCCATCGGAGAGCAGTACGTGGACTTGCGACCCAACAGCAGCTCGGCGCCGTATCTCGAGGACGGGGACGTGGTCTCCGCCGGACGTGAGGCGTTGCCGGTACCCGTCGAGAACCTGTTGGCCTCCGTCGACGACCTTTCCCGATCGGTCCCCTTGGACGATCTCGAGGTGACCGTCGATGAACTCGGCAAGGCGTTCCAGGGCCGGGGACCCCAACTGGAGCGACTCTCGGACTCCCTCATCCGGATTTCCGAGTCCGGTATCCGCACCATGCCGCAGTTGCAGACGCTGATCCGCGACGGGGCGACCGTCCTGGAGACGCAGGCCGACCAGTCCGGTGAGATCGTCAGTTTCTCCCGCGATCTCAGGACGGTCACCGAGGCGTTGCGTGACTCGGACTCCGACCTGGAACGGCTGATCACCACGGGACCGGAGTTCGCCGACGAGACCCGCTACCTCGTGGAGAACTCCGGCGAGCCGCTCTCGCGCGCCGTCGGCAATCTGTCGACCACGATGAAGACGGTCGATCCGTTGGCCCCGTCGTTCAAGGTGCTGCTGCAGTTGCTGCCGGCGCTGGCCGCCGGCGGGATGTCCGTCGCCCCGGGGGACGGGACAATCCACTTCGGTCTGTCCCTCGAGACGAACAACCCACCAGCGTGTACGCAAGGATACGAAGGTACGTGGGAGATCATCGACCAGATGAAGGCGCAGGACCCGTCCTTCGACTGGCAGGAACAGAACTTCCCGCCCAACTACGACGCGCAGTGCACCGTGCCCTTCGGCAGCCCCACCGCCGTCCGCGGTGCCGACCGGGTGGAGTACGCGCACCCGGACGTGCCGCAGCCCTGGGACGCCAAGCCCAAGATCGACCCCGACAGGGCCAACCTGTCCGTGGCGGCCACGCAGCTCGCGGTGTTGCAGGGGTTGATCCCCCGGTGACCGTGCGGCGGGGCGGCGACTCGGCGGACGGTGGGTCCGGTAGTGTCGCCGCCATGGGTTCGCAGGTAACGGACGGGGATGCGCGCCGCCCCGGGGGGACGGGGACCGTGCCGAGATGGCTGGTGGTCCTCGCGGTGAGTATCCTCGTGGCGGGGCTGGCAACGCTGGTGGTGTTCGGGGTGCGGTACACCCAGGCGCGGGCGGCCCAGGAGGTGGCGACCGAGCGCGAGGCGGCCTCCGACGTCGCCGCGCAGGTGATAATCAACGCCTTCAGTTTCGACCACCGGAACGTCGACGAATCGCTCGAGCAGTTGGCGGAGGCCTCGGCCGGTGAGTTCCTCGCCGAGCAGGAGCAGTGGGCCGACGATGTGCGAACGCGCGTGGTGGAGCAGAAGGCGGTCACCACGGCGACGGTCTCGCACACCGCTGTCGAGACCCTGGATCTCGAGGCCGGCGACGCGGCCGTCCTCGTGGTGTTCACCGCCCACTCCGAGCGGGAGGGCCAGGACGACATCACAGGCCGTCAGGCGATGCGCGTGGACCTGACGCGAGAGGACGGCACCTGGAAGGCCGACGCGGTCAACCAGGTGGGTGTGACGGTCCCGGTAGGCGAGTCCGGTCGGTCCGTGGAGGAGCTCGACGCTCCGGAGGAACAGGACGACCCGGCCACCGAGGAGGAGTCGACCCCCGCGCCGACCACCTCCGCCGGACGATGACGAAGGACGACAGTCGCTGATGCCACCGATCAAGAGAACCCAGAAGTCGGTCAATCCGGCGCCCCGTAGGCGGCTGGCCGGACACGCCGGACAGACCCGACCCGAGGGCGGGACCGCCACGGACCCCACGTCGTGGGACGCACGAGACGACGAGGTGGGCGGCGACGGAACCGGGGCGGGTCGCGGGGAACGGCGTGCCGGCCGTCGGCCCGGTGGTCGCACGATCGCGTACTCCGCCATCGCGACGGGGCTGGCCGCCGGGGCCATCGGGGCGTTCCTGGCGACGGAACCCGGGGTCGACGTGGACAACAGGGCGTTCGTTGACCGGGAGGCCACCGAGGAGGTCCTCTCGGCTGCGACGACCAACGTCCAGCGGCTCGTGGCGATCGACCACGAGACCCTCGACGAGTACCACGATTCGCTGGGAGAGTTCCTCACCCCGAAGCTCGTGAACGAGCTGGACGAGAACTGGCCCGCGCTGCGCGAGAGCTATGAGCAGTCCGCGACGAGCGTCGACGCAGAGGTCCGCGAGGCCGGTCTCGCCTACCTGCAGGGCGACAAGGCCGAGGTGTTGCTGGTCCAGGATGTGTCGATGACCAGGGACGGCGCGGCTGCGGGAAGTACCAGCGGCACCTATCTCGTCGGTCTGGACAAGATCGACGGCGTGTGGAAACTGTCGAGGATCCCGGATCTGCCCTCCTGACGAGGACTGGTCGGGAACCGATCCGGCAACCGACCGTGCCAGATCCTTGACGAAAGTGCTTTCACCCGTCACCCTTTAGGGGCATCGGGCGAGTGCCGTAGAGGTTGAGTGCGACACGGTCCGGGTGCGACGTCCCGACCGGGGGCCGATGAGGCGAGAGCCACGAGGGCAACCAGCGCAGAGACGGACGCCGCACCACGCATGTGACCAGCCTCCGGGGGACACTCCGTTGAAGGCTGGACTTTGTCGCCGCCTTCCGCTAGATTAGGTCGTTGCGCTGGCTGCTATTTGCCCTCCCGTCCGTCCGTGACGGCTCACTCCCGGTTCCGCCGGGTGCTTTCCGAGCCCTCGATATCGCGGCGGACCTGGGTGGATACCCGTCGGCGGACCGCTCGCAGATACATCTGTGGTCACCGCCCGTGGTGATCACGTGAGGTGCTGGAAGGACCCATCTTGGCAGTCTCCCGCCAGACCACGTCAGTCTCCACCGTTCCCGGTGCGCCCCGGAGGGTTTCGTTCGCGAAACTCTCCGAGCCGTTGCCGGTCCCGGGGCTGCTCGACCTCCAGACGGAGTCGTTCGAGTGGTTCATCGGCTCGGAGGAGTGGCAAGAGAGGGCCGCCTCGCGCGGTACCACGAACCTCGAGGGAGGCCTGGAGTCCATCCTCAAGGAGATCTCCCCGATCGAGGACTTCTCCGGATCGATGTCGCTCTCGTTCTCGGAGCCCTACTTCGAAGAGGTCAAGGCGTCCCTCGAGGACTGCCGCGAAAAGGATCGCACCTACGAGGCGCCCCTGTTCGTCACGGCCGAGTTCGAGAACACCGAGACCGGTGAGATCAAGTCCCAGACGGTCTTCATGGGTGATTTCCCCATGATGACCGACAAGGGCACGTTCATCATCAACGGCACCGAGCGGGTCGTCGTCTCCCAGCTCGTCCGGTCGCCGGGCGTGTACTTCGATCGCTCGCGTGACAAGTCCACGGAGAGGGACGTCCACTCCGTCAAGGTCATCCCGTCGCGTGGCGCGTGGCTCGAGTTCGACGTCGACAAGCGCGACACCGTCGGCGTCCGCATCGACCGCAAGCGTCGCCAGTCGGTCACCGTCCTGCTCAAGGCCCTCGGGTGGACGACCACCGAGATCAAGGAGCGTTACGGCTTCTCCGAGATCATGATGTCCACGCTCGAGAAGGACACGGTCGAGGACACCGACCAGGCCCTGCTCGAGATCTACCGCAAGCTGCGCCCGGGCGAGCCGCCGACCCGCGAGTCCGCGGAGGCGCTCCTGGAGAACCTGTTCTTCAAGGAGAAGCGCTACGACCTGGCCCGCGTCGGTCGTTACAAGGTCAACCGCAAGCTCGGTCTGCCCGACCCCGAGGGTGACGCCACCACGACGCTCACCCGCGAGGACATCGCCGCCACCATCGAGTACCTCGTGCGCCTCCACGCGGGCGACGACTCGATGCAGGTGGAGGGTGGCCGCGAGGTGCCGGTCGAGGTCGACGACATCGACCACTTCGGCAACCGTCGTCTGCGTACCGTCGGTGAGCTCATCCAGAACCAGGTCCGCGTCGGCCTGTCCCGCATGGAGCGTGTCGTCCGCGAGCGCATGACCACGCAGGACTCCGAGGCGATCACCCCGCAGTCGCTCATCAACATCCGGCCCATCACGGCGGCGCTCAAGGAGTTCTTCGGAACCTCCCAGATGTCGCAGTTCATGGACCAGAACAACCCGTTGTCGGGTCTGACCCACAAGCGTCGTCTGTCCGCGCTGGGCCCCGGTGGTCTGTCGCGTGAGCGCGCCGGGCTCGAGGTCCGTGACGTGCACGCCTCGCACTACGGCCGCATGTGCCCGATCGAGACCCCCGAGGGTCCGAACATCGGTCTGATCGGTTCGCTCTCGGTGTACGCGCGGGTCAACCCGTTCGGCTTCATCGAGACCCCGTACCGCCGCGTCTACGAGGGCGTCGTCACCGATCAGGTGGACTACCTCACCGCCGACGAGGAGGACCGCTACGTCGTCGCGCAGGCCAACTCGGAGATCGACGCCGACGGCCGCTTCGTCGAGGACCGCATCCTCGTGCGCAAGAAGCACGGTGATGTCGAGATGGTCGAGCCGGGCGATGTCGACTACATGGACGTCTCGCCGCGACAGATGGTCTCCGTGGCCACCGCGATGATCCCGTTCCTCGAGCACGACGACGCCAACCGTGCCCTGATGGGCGCGAACATGCAGCGGCAGTCCGTGCCGCTCGTGCGTTCCGAGGCGCCGCTCGTCGGCACCGGCATGGAGCTGCGCGCGGCCGTGGACGCCGGCGACGTGGTCGTCAACACCGCCCCGGGCATGGTGGAGGAGGTCTCGGCCGACTTCATCACCGTGATGGACGACGACGGCGGGCGTCAGACCTACCGCCTGTCGAAGTTCGCGCGCTCGAACCAGGGCACCTGCTCCAACCAGCGTCCGATCGTCGACGAGGGTGACCGCGTCGAGGTCGGCCAGGTCCTGGCCGACGGCCCCTGCACCGAGAACGGCGAGATGGCGCTGGGCAAGAACCTGCTCGTCGCGATCATGCCGTGGGAGGGCCACAACTACGAGGACGCGATCATCCTCTCGCAGCGCCTGGTGGAGGAGGACGTGCTCACGTCCATCCACATCGAGGAGCACGAGATCGACGCCCGCGACACCAAGCTGGGCGCCGAGGAGATCACGCGGGACATCCCCAACGTCTCCGACGAGGTCCTGGCGGACCTCGACGACCGCGGCATCGTGCGCATCGGCGCCGAGGTCCGTGACGGTGACGTCCTCGTCGGCAAGGTCACGCCGAAGGGTGAGACCGAGCTGACCCCGGAGGAGCGCCTGCTGCGCGCCATCTTCGGTGAGAAGGCGCGCGAGGTGCGCGACACCTCGCTCAAGGTGCCCCACGGTGAGTCCGGCAAGGTCATCGGCGTCCGCGTCTTCTCGCGGGACGACGACGACGATCTGCCCCCCGGTGTCAACGAGCTGGTGCGCGTCTACGTCGCGCAGAAGCGCAAGATCCAGGACGGCGACAAGCTCGCCGGCCGCCACGGCAACAAGGGCGTCATCGGTAAGATCCTCCCCGCCGAGGACATGCCGTTCATGCCCGACGGCACGCCGGTGGACATCATCCTCAACACACACGGCGTCCCGCGTCGTATGAACATCGGTCAGATCATGGAGACCCACCTCGGCTGGCTGGCCAAGGCCGGCTGGGAGGTCCCGCGTGAGGCGGACGGCTCCCTGCCCGACTGGGCGACCAAGCTGCCGGAGGAGATCCACAGCGTCGAGGCCGGCACCAACACGGCCACGCCCGTCTTCGACGGCGCGGCGGACACGGAGATCACCGGTCTGCTCGGCTGCACCCTGCCGAACCGTGACGGCGAGCGCATGGTGCAGGCCGACGGCAAGGCGACCCTCTTCGACGGTCGCTCCGGCGAGCCCTTCCCGTACCCGGTGTCCGTGGGCTACATGTACATCCTCAAGTTGCACCACCTCGTGGATGACAAGATCCACGCGCGTTCGACCGGTCCGTACTCGATGATCACCCAGCAGCCGCTCGGCGGTAAGGCCCAGTTCGGTGGCCAGCGATTCGGTGAGATGGAGTGCTGGGCGATGCAGGCCTACGGCGCGGCGTACACGCTGCAGGAGCTGCTGACGATCAAGTCCGACGACGTCGTGGGCCGCGTGAAGGTCTACGAGGCGATCGTCAAGGGCGAGAACATCCCGGAGCCGGGTATCCCGGAGTCCTTCAAGGTGCTTCTCAAGGAGCTGCAGTCGCTGTGCCTCAACGTGGAGGTGCTCTCCAGCGACGGCCAGGCCGTCTCCCTGGGTGAGGGCGACGACGACGATCTCGACCGCACCGCCGCGAACCTGGGGATCAACCTCTCGCGCGACGAGTCCTCGGCGGCCGACGAGCTGGCGCAGTAAGTAGGCGGGCGGGCGGCAGCCCTGTCGCCCGCCCCGCACCCGAAGAATTCAGTTCCACCACGGCGGGCCCCCGGCCCCACCCCGCGAGGGCCCGCCATCATCCCACCCGGGAAAGGACGCCTACGTGCAGGACGTCAACTACTTCGACGAGCTGGTCATCAGCCTCGCGACGGCCGAGGACATCCGTAACTGGTCCTACGGCGAGGTCAAGAAGCCGGAGACCATCAACTACCGCACCCTCAAGCCGGAGAAGGAGGGCCTGTTCTGCGAGAAGATCTTCGGCCCCACCCGGGACTGGGAGTGCTACTGCGGCAAGTACAAGCGCGTGCGCTTCAAGGGGATCATCTGTGAGCGCTGCGGCGTCGAGGTGACCCGTGCCAAGGTCCGCCGCGAGCGCATGGGCCACATCGAGCTGGCCGCGCCCGTCACCCACATCTGGTACTTCAAGGGCGTCCCGTCGCGCCTGGGTTACCTGCTGGACCTGGCGCCCAAGGACCTCGACAAGATCATCTACTTCGCCGCCTACGTCATCACCGGCGTCGACACCGAGCTGCGTCACAACGAGCTCAGCACCCTCGAGGCCCAGGTCCTCGAGGAGCGCAAGATCATCGAGGACGAGCGGGACTCCGACATCGAGGCCCGCGCGCGGAAGCTCGAAGCCGATCTCGCCGAGCTCGAGGCCGAGGGTGCCAAGGCCGACCAGCGCCGCAAGGTGAAGGACGGCGGCGAGAAGGAGATGAAGAAGATCCGCGAGTCGGCCCAGCGCGAGCTGGACCGTCTCGACGAGATCTGGACCACCTTCACCAAGCTCGACGTCAACCAGATCATCGTCGACGAGGGCATCTACCGCGAGCTCGAGGACCGCTTCGGCGAGTACTTCGAGGGCGGCATGGGCGCCGAGGCGATCCAGGCGCTGCTGCTGAACTTCGACCTGGCCGCCGAGGCCGAGTCGCTGCGGGAGATCATCCGCAACGGCAAGGGTCAGAAGAAGATCCGCGCCCTGAAGCGCCTCAAGGTCGTCTCCGCGTTCCTGCAGTCGGGCAACCACCCGGCCGCGATGGTCCTCGGGGCCGTCCCGGTGATCCCACCGGAGCTGCGTCCGATGGTCCAGCTCGACGGTGGCCGCTTCGCCACCTCGGACCTCAACGACCTCTACCGTCGTGTGATCAACCGCAACAACCGTCTCAAGCGGCTGATGGATCTCGGCGCCCCCGAGATCATCGTCAACAACGAGAAGCGGATGCTGCAGGAGTCCGTCGACGCGCTGTTCGACAACGGCCGGCGTGGCCGGCCCGTCACGGGCCCGGGCAACCGCCCGCTCAAGTCGCTCTCGGATCTGCTCAAGGGCAAGCAGGGCCGGTTCCGTCAGAACCTGCTCGGCAAGCGCGTCGACTACTCCGGTCGTTCCGTGATCGTCGTGGGCCCACAGCTGCAGCTGCACCAGTGTGGTCTGCCCAAGCTGATGGCGCTCGAGCTGTTCAAGCCCTTCGTCATGAAGCGTCTGGTGGACCTCAACCACGCGCAGAACATCAAGTCCGCCAAGCGCATGGTCGAGCGTCAGCGCGACCAGGTGTGGGACGTGCTCGAAGAGGTCATCGCCGAACACCCGGTGATGCTCAACCGTGCGCCCACGCTGCACCGCCTCGGCATCCAGGCGTTCGAGCCGCAGCTCGTCGAGGGCAAGGCCATCCAGCTGCACCCGCTCGTGTGTGAGGCCTTCAACGCCGACTTCGACGGTGACCAGATGGCCGTGCACCTCCCGCTGTCCGCGGAGGCGCAGGCCGAGGCGCGCATCCTCATGCTCGCCTCGAACAACATCCTGTCGCCGGCGTCGGGTCGTCCGCTCGCCATGCCGCGTCTGGACATGGTGACCGGCCTGTACTACCTCACCCGTCTGGACGAGGGTGCGACCGGCTCGTACGTCCCGGCCTCCGAGGACACCCCCGCCGTGGGCGTGTACTCGACGCCGTCGGAGGCCATCATGGCCGTCGACCTCGGCGTGCTGGACATCCACGCCCCGATCCAGGTCCGACTGACGCACCAGCGTCCGTCGGCCGACGTCGAGGCCGAGCAGTTCCCCGAGGGCTGGACGCAGGGCCAGGAGTGGCTGACCGTGACCACCCTCGGTCGCGTGATGTTCAACGAACTGCTCCCGGCGGACTACCCGTTCGTCAACGAGCAGATGCCCAAGAAGCGTCAGGCCGTCATCATCAACGACCTGGCCGAGCGCTACCCGATGATCGTCGTGGCGCAGACGGTGGACAAGCTCAAGGACACCGGTTTCTACTGGGCCACCCGCTCGGGTGTCACCATCGCCATGTCCGACGTGCTGGTCCCGCCGGCCAAAAAGGAGATCCTCGCCTCGTACGACGCGAAGGCCGCGCGCCTGGAGTCGCAGTACGACCTCGGCAAGATCACCGACGAGGAGCGCAAGTCGGACCTGGTCAAGCTCTGGCAGGAGGCCACCGACGAGATCGGTCAGGCCATGGAGGAGAACTACCCGGACTCCAACCCGATCCCGACGATCGTGAAGTCGGGCGCGGCGGGCAACATGACCCAGATCCGCTCGCTCGCGGGCATGAAGGGTCTGGTGACGCGTCCGAACGGCGAGTTCATCCCGCAGCCGATCAAGTCCTCGTTCCGCGAGGGCCTGACCGTGCTCGAGTACTTCATGAACACGCACGGCGCCCGTAAGGGTCTGGCCGACACCGCCCTGCGTACCGCCGACTCGGGTTACCTCACCCGTCGTCTCGTCGACGTCTCGCAGGACGTCATCGTGCGCGAGACCGACTGTGGGACGTCGAAGGGTGTCGAGACGACCATCGCCCGCCCGGTGATGGACGTCCACGGCAGCCCGACCGGGTCCCTCGAGCGCGACGAGCACGTCGAGACCTCGACGTTCGCCCGGACGCTCGCGGAGGACGCGCTCGACGCCGACGGCAACGTGATCGTCGCCGCGGGCACCGACCTCGGTGACCCGAACATCGAGGCGCTGATCGTCGCCGGCATCGAGAAGGTCAAGGTCCGGTCGGTCCTCACCTGCACCACCGGTACCGGCGTCTGTGCGACCTGCTACGGCCGCTCGATGGCCACCGGTCTCCTGGTGGACATCGGCGAGGCCGTCGGCATCGTCGCCGCCCAGTCGATCGGTGAGCCGGGCACCCAGCTGACGATGCGTACCTTCCACCAGGGTGGCGTCGGTGACGACATCACCGGCGGTCTCCCGCGCGTGCAGGAGCTCTTCGAGGCTCGTGTTCCGAAGGGCAAGGCGCCGATCGCCGAGGAGGCGGGCCGGATCCGTCTCGAGGAGGAGGAGCGCTTCTACACGATCACGATCGTGCCGGACAACGGTGCGGACGAGATCGTCTACGAGAAGCTGTCGAAGCGCCAAGGCCTGGCCCATATCGAGCTGGAGGACGGCTCCTCCCGCCCGATCGCGGACGGCGATCACCTCGAGCGCGGGCAGGCCCTCCTCGAGGGCCCGGCCGATCCGCACGAGGTGCTGGCCATCCTCGGCCCCAACGGTGTCCAGAAGTTCCTCGTCGACGAGGTGCAGAAGGTCTACCGTGCGCAGGGTGTGTCGATCCACGACAAGCACCTCGAGGTCATCGTCCGTCAGATGATGCGTCGAGTCGCGATCAACGACTCGAACAGCACCGAGTTCCTGCCCGGTGCGCTCGTGGAGCGTGCCGAGCTCACGGCGGAGAACCGCCGCGTGCTCACCGAGGGCGGCTCGCCGGCCTCGGCGCGTCCGGTCCTCATGGGCATCACCAAGGCCTCGCTGGCCACGGACTCGTGGCTCTCGGCTGCCTCCTTCCAGGAGACCACCCGCGTGCTCACCGACGCCGCCATCAACAAGCGGTCGGACAAACTCGTGGGCCTCAAGGAGAACGTCATCATCGGTAAGCTCATCCCGGCGGGTACCGGTATCAACCGCTACCGGAACTCGACGGTCGAGCCCACCGAGGAGGCCCGCGCCGCCGCGTACTCCATCCCGGACTACGGCGATGGTTTCTACGGTCCCGAGGACGGGTTCGGGGACGCCACCGGCGCCTCGGTCCGCCTGGACGACCTGGGCTACTGAGCAGGCCCCACGGCGACTAACCGACCGTGGAGTGACACCGACACCGGACCCCCGAGCGCCTCTCGCGCCGGGGGTCCGGTGCGTTCGTCCGGCCGTGTGTGGGACCGGGGCGAACGTGTTCTAGACTTTCCCGATGTGCCCGTCGCGGCCCGCGACACTCGCCGACGGCGGGCCGACGACCATGAAGGAGGCGATCGACCGTGCGGATCGCGCTGCTCTCGTACCGGAGCAAGCCACACGGCGGGGGCCAGGGCGTCTACGTCCGTCACCTCAGCCGCGAGTTGGCGGCACTCGGCCACACGGTCGAGGTGTTCTCCGGTCAGCCGTATCCCGAGCTGGACCCGGGGCCGACGCTGACCGAGGTGCCGAGCCTGGACCTGTACAACGACGCGAACCCGTTCCGCACGCCGCGCCCCCGCGAGATCCGGGACCTCATCGACGTGCTCGAGGTGGTCACCATGTGGACCGCCGGGTTCCCGGAGCCGCGGACGTTCAGCATGCGGGCCGCGCGCACGCTCCGGGAACGTCTGGACGACTTCGACGTGGTGCACGACAACCAGTGCCTGGGATCCGGCCTGCTGGACCTGGAGAAGGCGGGTTTCCCCGTCGTGGCCACGGTGCACCACCCCATCACGCGGGATCGCGCGCTGGCCATGAAGGAGGCCCCGCTGCGCAAGAAGATCACCACGTGGCGCTGGTTCGGGTTCCTGGGCATGCAGATGCGGGTCTCCCGCAAGCTGCAGGAGATCATCACGGTCTCCAGCAACTCCGCCGATGACATCGCCACCGACTTCGGCGTGGACCCGGACCGCATCGTCACGATCCCGCTGGGCGTGGACACCGACCGGTTCCACCATCGTCGCGTGCGCGAGCCCGGCCGCCTGGTCTGCGTGGCCAGTGCCGATCAGCCGCTCAAGGGGGTGCCGGTCCTGTTGCGCGCGCTGGCCAGGGTCCGCGAAGAGCATCCGGGCGTGCGCCTGACGCTGGTGTCCAAGCTCAAGCGCAAGGGTGAGGCCGCGAGGCTGCTCGACAAGCTGGGCCTGCGGGACGCGGTGGACCTGGTGTCCGGGGTCGACGACGACGAGCTCGCCGATCTCGTCGGGTCGGCCGAGATCGCGGTCGTTCCGAGCATGTACGAGGGTTTCTCCCTGCCGGCGGTGGAGGCCATGTCCAGCGGCTGCGCTCTCGTCGCGACGCGTGCCGGCGCGCTGCCGGAGGTAGTCGGCACGGACGACTCGGCGGCCCGCCTGGTCGAGCCGGGCGACGTCGACGCGCTGGCCCGTGAGATCAGCGCGCTGCTGTCCGACCCGGCCGAGCGGCAACGCCTCTCTCAGGGCGGCCGTGCACGAGTCATGGAGCGTTACAGCTGGGCCGCCGTCGCCCGCCGGACCGTCGAGGTCTACGAGGCGGCGATCGCCCGGGTCCGCGGCGACGCGCTGCCGGACCTGACGGCCGGGCCGGTCCTCGGGCCGGATCAGACCGAGATCGACGAGCACGTCACCGACGACGTGCCCGAGGTGCTCCCGGAGTCCGGTGAGTACACCATCCGTGAGCAGGAGGACGCCACATGCTGACCGCTGATTTCGACCGTCTCGGGGTCACCCCCGGTATGCGAGCCATCGACGTGGGGGCCGGCCTCGGTCGTCACACCTTCGAACTCTACCGGCGTGGCGCGGACGTCACGGCGTTCGACCAGAACGCCGACGAGATGCAGCAGGTCTCCGACATGCTCGCCGCCATGGAGGCCGAGGGCGAGGGGCTGCCCACCTCGAAGGGGGAGGCCGTCACCGGGGACGCGCTCAACATGCCGTACGAGGACGCGACCTTCGATCTGGTGCTCATCTCCGAGGTGCTCGAGCACGTCCCGGAGGACACCAAGGCCATCGCCGAACTGGTGCGGATCCTCAAGCCGGGCGGCGTCGCCGCGGTGACCGTGCCGCGTGAGTGGCCGGAGAAGCTCTGCTGGAAGCTGTCCGACGCCTACCACTCCAACCCGGGTGGGCACTGCCGGATCTACACCGCCGAGGAGTTGGGGTTCAAACTCCGCGCGGCGGGCCTGGAGGTCACCGGCACCGGGTTTGCCCACGCGCTGCACGCCCCGTACTGGTGGCTCAAGTGCGCGGTGGGCACGGAGAACGACGACCACCCGTTGCCGAAGGCGTACCACAGGCTGCTCGTATGGGACCTGATGAAGGGGCCCTGGATCACCCGCACCGCCGAGAAGGTGCTCAACCCGGTGATGGGCAAGTCCATCGTGTTCTACCTGCGTAAGCCCGTGGAGGCCTGATCGTCCGTGCAGACGCCCAACACCGGAGTCACCAGCCAACGTCCGGTCCCCGCCGTGCCCGGGGTCCTCGACGCCGACGCGGTCCGCGCCACCGGCGAGTGGCTCGCCTCCGTCCAGAAACCCAACGGTGAGATCCCGTGGTTCACCGGCGGTCACACCGACCCCTGGGATCACGTGGAATCGGCGATGGGCCTGTCCGTCGCGGGTCAGTGGGAGGCCGCCGAGAGGGCGTACGGGTTCCTCCGGGACACCCAGCGGGGCGACGGGTCGTGGCCGATGAAGTGGCAGGACGACCACGTCGCCGACGGTGACATCGACTCCAACTTCTGCGCGTACGTCGCGGTGGGCGTGTGGCACCACCACCTGGTGAGCGGCAGGCCCGGCTTCCTCGAGTCGATGTGGCCGACGGTGCGCCGGGCACTCGACCTGGTGTTGACGTTCCAGGGGCCCGAGGGGCAGATGTGGTGGGGCGCCGGTCCCGAGGGCTTCTGCGAGGAAGCGCTGGTCACCGGCTCGTCCAGCATCCACCACGCGCTGCGCTGCGGCGTCGCGATCGCCGAGGAGCTCGGCGGGAGCGCGCCGGACTGGGACGCCGCCGCCGACCGGTTGGGCCATGCGCTGCGCGCCCACCCCGAGCTCTTCACACCCAAGGACGAGTTCTCCATGGACTGGTACTACCCGGTCCTGGCCGGTGTGATGGTGGGGGACCAGGCACAGGCGCGGCTCGACTCCCGGTGGGACGACTTCGTGGTTGACGGCCTGGGCATCCGCTGCGTCGACCACCGGCCGTGGGTCACCGGGGCCGAGACGTGCGAGCTGGTCCTCGCCCTGGAGGCGGCCGGGCGACACGAGCAGGCGCTCGCGCAGTTCACCAACATGCAGCACCTGCGGGACACCGACGGCTCCTACTGGACCGGACTCGTCTTCGCCGACGGCAAGCGGTGGCCGGTCGAGCTGAGCACATGGACCGCGGCCGTCATGTTGCTGGCGGCGGACGCCCTATCTCGCACCACCCCGGGCAACGAGATCTTCCGCTACGTCTCGCACCACACCATGCAGCGTCTGCAGTCCCAGCCGGGGGATCCGGCCGACTGCGTGGCGGGCGAGGTCTGCCCACCCGCCGCAGTCGTGCGCTAGTCTGTGGCGACACCGCCGCTGGACACCTGTCTGATCAGGTGTCGGGCGGCGGGTCGACGCTGCGCACGAGGGAGAACGCATGGAATTCGGACTGACCCTGTTCACCAGTGACCGGGGCATCCGGCCGACCACGGCCGCCGTGGCCGCCGAGCGGGCCGGGTTCTCCGCGTTCTACGTTCCCGAGCACACGCACATCCCGGTGCGGCGCGAGGCCGCGCACCCGGGCACCGGCGGCGCCGAGCTCCCCGATGAGCGGTACAGCCGGACCCTGGACCCGTGGGTCGCCCTCGGCGCCGCCGCGGCGGTCACGTCGACCATCCGTCTCGGGACCGCCGTGTCCATCCCGGTGGAGAGCGACCCCGTCACGTTGGCCAAGACCATCGCGTCGGTCGACCACCTCTCCGACGGGCGCACCGTGCTCGGCGTGGGGTACGGCTGGAATCTGGACGAGATGGCCGACCACAACGTGCCGCCGAAGCGTCGGCGCACCATGCTCCGCGAGTACCTCGAGGCCATGCGGGAGCTGTGGACGCACGACGAGGCCGAGTACCACGGTGAGTTCGTGGACTTCGGTCCCAGCTGGGCCTGGCCCAAGACCGCCCGCACTCCCGGCCCGCTCACCCTCGTGGGAGCGGCCGGCACCGAGAAGAACCTCAGGTGGATCTGCCGCAGCGCCGACGGCTGGATGACCACCCCGATCTCCCAGGACATCGCCGGCAGCGTACGGACGCTGCGGGAACTGTGGGCCGAGGCAGGTCGGGAGGGCGAGCCCTACATCGTGGTCCTCGACGGGAAACCGGATCACGAGAAGATCGACGCCTACCGCGAGCTCGGCGTCCACGAGCTCGTCTACGGAACCCCGGATCGGACCGAGGACGAGGTCCTGGCCTACATCGACCGCCTCGCCGGCAAACTCGGCCTCGACGCCCTGGTCTGAGGCGGGCGGGGCCACCTGGACAGCCCCACCGGGACTCCGCACGCCGGTACCGTCAGGGTATGGACACCAGCGCGCCCGCCGCCCCCGTCGTCGTCGTCACCGGAGCCGGGGGAGGCCTCGGGGCCGCCACCACCGCGCTCTACGCCTCCCGGGGCTGGCACGTCGTGGCCGTCGACCTCCAGGCGCCGCCCGGCGGTGACCGAATCACGCCCCTCGCCGCCGACGTCACCGACTCCGCCTCGCTCACCGCCCTGGCCGACCGGGTCCGACGCGAGCACGGCCGCCTCGACGCGCTCGTCACGTTCGCGGGCGTCCTCGGGATCGGGCCGCTGGCCGAGACCGATCCGGACCGGGTGCAGCAGGTCCTGGACGTCAACGTCATGGGCACCGTGCGCACCGTCCACGCCCTGTGGGACCTCCTCCGGGAGACCCGCGGGAGGGTGGTGCTCATCAGCTCCGAGACCGGCCCCCAGCACGGCATGCCGATGAACGGCGCCTACGCCATGAGCAAGCACGCGATCGAGGCCTACGGTGACGCGCTGCGGCGCGAGCTGATGTTCCTCGGCCTGGACGTCGTGCTCGTCCAACCGGGTCCGTTCCGCACCGGGATGACCGCCTCGATCCGGCGACGCTTCCAGGAATCGACCGCCCCCGGTTCGCCGTTCGCCGCGATGGCCGCGGTGATGGGGGAGATGGCCGCCGGCGAGGACGACAAGGCCACCGACCCGTCCGTCCTCGCCGAGGCGGTGTGGACCGCCGGTACCACCGCGCGCCCCCGCCGCCGCTACGCCGTGCGATGGGACCTCGGCCGACGTCTCCTCGACCACCTGCCGGTGGCGGTCGTGGACAAGGCGCTCGTCCTGGCGCTGGGCGGGAAGATCAACGCCAAGAAGCTGGAGCTGCGCCGCGAGGCCGTCGACGCCCGGGCCGAGATGAGCGAGGTCGTCGAATGAGCAACCTCGACCCCGACCCGCCCGAGATCGAGTGCGAGGCCGGCGGTGCGCCGGGCGGGCCCCGTTCGGCAGAAGCGCAGCCCGGCGGGGCCGTCGTGGAGATCATCACCTCCCGCGAGGTGCCCCTGGGCGGGCCGCGGGCGATGACGGTCCGCCGGACGCTGCCGCAGCGCCAGCGTTCGCTCATCGGCGCCTTCTGCTTCGTCGACCACTACGGACCGGATGAGGTCTCGGCCACCGGCGGCATGGACGTGCCCTCGCACCCGCACACCGGCCTGCAGACCGTGAGCTGGCTCTTCGAGGGCAGCGTCACCCATCACGACTCCGGGGACAACCATGCGGTGGTGCGCCCGGGGGAGGTCAACCTCATGACCTCCGGCTCCGGCATCTGCCACACCGAGGTCTCGACCCAGGACACCACCGTCCTGCACGGCGTGCAGCTGTGGACCGTGCTACCCGAGGAACACCGCGAGAGCAGCGGCCGCAGGTTCGACCACCACGTGCCCGACCCCGTCGGATTCGCCGGCGGATCGGCGCGGGTCTTCATGGGGTCCCTGCTGGGCTCGTCGTCGTCGGTCACCACCTACACCCCCCTCGTCGCCGCGGAGCTCCGGCTCGACCCCGGCGGCGAACTGCGACTGGACGTCGACCCGGCCTTCGAGCACGGGCTGCTCGTCGACTCCGGTGATCTGACCCTCGAGGGCGTCGACGTCGAGGTCAGCCACCTCGCGTACACCGGCGTCGGCGAGACCACCCTGACGATCCGCAACACCGGCACCACCGCCGGGCGGGCGGTCCTCATCGGTGGCACCCCGTTCGAGGAGGACATCATCATGTGGTGGAACTTCATCGGCCGGACCCACGACGAGATCGCGGGCTACCGCGAGCAGTGGGAGGCCGGATCGGAGCGCTTCGGACGCGTGGACGGCTACATCGGCCACGACCCGCGGGGGCTGACCCGGCTGCCCGCGCCCACCCTGCCCACCACCACCCTCAAACCGCGGGTCAACCCGGACCCGCGCGCGCAGTCGACCCCGATGTGAGAGGACACCGCAGATGACCGAGTACACCGACAAGACCGGCGCGACCGTGACCGTGGACCGAGCCGACTCCACCGAGGCGTTCGAGGTCCGGGACGCCTCCGGCGAGGTCGCCGGCCACGCCGACTTCCGCGACCACGCCGGCGAGCGCGTCTTCCACCACACCGTGGTCGACGAGCAGTTCGGTGGCCGGGGCATCGGCACCGCACTCGTGCGCGGCGCGGTGGAGGCCACGCGCGAGGAGGGGATCACCATCGTGCCGGTGTGCTCGATGGTGGAGGGTTTCCTCGGCAAGAACGCGGACGAGTTCGCCGGCGCGTACCGGGAGGCCACGGACGCCGACCGGGCGCGATTCGGCGGGGAGGGCTGACATGGGGGTTCCGCAGTTGGACCGCACCCAGCGCGAGGTCTACAAGCGGTTCGTCCGCACCGCCGTCGCCTCGCGGGAGGCCTCCGGCGAGGCCGGGCTGGAGGAGTCGCTGCTCGAACTGGTCAACGTGCGCGTCTCGCAGCTCAACGGCTGCGCGGCCTGCCTGGCCACCCACGTGCCGGCGGCCCGCAAGGCCGGGGTCTCCCAGGACCGGCTCGACCTGCTGCCCGCGTGGCGGGAGATCGACGCCTTCGGTGACCCGGAGAGGGCGGCACTACGACTGGCCGAGACGCTGACCCGGCTGGACGACGCCGAGGAACGTGCCGCCGCGATCGCAGCCGCCGCCGACCACTTCTCCGACGAGCAGCTCTCGGCGCTCGAGTGGACGATCGTGCTGATCAACGCCTTCAACCGGGTGTCGATCGCCAGCCACCACCAGCCGACGCTCGAGGACTGACCCGGCCCGGCCGCGGTGCGGGGGTGCGCGTTCAGCTGGTGGCGACCGGGCGGTCAGCGGGTGGCGACCGGCACCATCGCCGCCCGGTCGGAGCGGACGATCTCCTTGCCGAACGGGAAGCACGTGACCGGGATGAGCTTGAGATTGGCCCACGCCAGGGGCAGGCCGATGATCGTCACCGCCTGCGCTACGGCGGTGGCGACGTGGCCGATCGCCAGCCACAGTCCGGCCACCAGGAACCAGATGACGTTGGCGACCGTGCTCACCCCGCCGGGACGGCCCCGGTCGACGACCTCCCGGCCGAACGGCCACAGCACGTAGGCGGCGATCCGGAAACTCGCGACCCCGAACGGGATCGTGATGATGAGGATGCAGGCGAGGATCCCGGCCAGCACGTAGCCGAGGAACAGCCAGATGCCCGCGGTCAGCAGCCAGATGATGTTGAGGACGAGGGTCAGCACTGCACGCATGGTGCCCACCCTATGCCGGAAGCGGAAGTGGCATCGCAGGGCTACGGTGGGCGGTGTGAGCGATAAGCCGAACGTCAAGACTCTCGGCGAGCTGCGCGCCGCCGGATACACCAGCCGCACCCTCCGGGAGGAGCTGCGCGAGAACCTGCTCGCGGCCCTGGCCGCCGGACGCGATCCGTGGCCCGGCATGCACGGCTTCGACACGACGGTGATCCCTCAGGTCGAGCGGGCGATCATCGCCGGCCACGACATCGTCCTCCTCGGCGAACGGGGGCAGGGCAAGACCCGTCTGCTTCGCACGCTCGTCGGGTTGCTGGACGAGTGGTCGCCCGTCGTGGCCGGGTCCGAGTTGGGCGAGGACCCGCTCGCGCCGATCACCGGACCCACGCGCGAGCGGATCGCCCGTGAGGGCGATGCGCTGCCCGTGCAGTGGCGCCACCGTGACGAGCGCTACGTGGAGAAGCTGTCCACCCCGGACACCTCCGTCGCCGACATGATCGGCGACGTGGATCCCATGAGGGTGGCCGAGGGCCGCCGACTGGGTGACCCGGAGACCATCCACTACGGGTTGGTGCCGCGCGCGAACCGCGGGATCGTGGCCCTCAACGAGCTGCCCGACCTGGCCGAGCGGATCCAGGTGGCGTTGCTCAACGTCATGGAGGAGCGGGACGTCCAGATCCGCGGCTACGTCCTGCGCCTGCCCCTGGACGTGCTGGTGGTGGCCTCGGCCAACCCGGAGGACTACACCAACCGCGGACGGATCATCACTCCGCTCAAGGACCGGTTCGGCGCCGAGATCCGCACCCACTACCCGCTAGACCTGGCCGACGAGATCGAGGTCGTGCGGCAGGAAGCCGAGCTGACCGCCGAGGTGCCGGATCCGCTGATGGAACTGCTCGCCCGGTTCACGCGCGAGCTGCGCACCTCCGACTCGATCAACCAGGCCTCCGGCGTCTCCGCCCGCTTCGCCATCGCCGGCGCGGAGACCGTCGCGGCGGCGGCCCGACGGCGGGCGGCCGTGCGGGGTGCCGACGACCCGGGTGAGTCCGTGGCACGGCTCGTCGACGTGGACGCCGCCGTCGAGGTCCTGCGCGGCAAGATCGAGTTCGAGCCCGGCGAGGAGGGGCGCGAGACCGAGATCCTGCGGTACCTGCTGCGCATCGCCACGGTGGACGTCGTCCGCGGACTGTTCCGGGGGATCGACATGACCCCGCTGGTCGACGCGTTCGACGGGTCGGTGACCCTCACGACCGGCGCGAGCGTCACCGCCGCCGAATTCCTCGCCGCCCTGCCCGAGCTGTCCGAACCTGGGCTCTACGACGAGATCGCCGACAGGGTCGGGGCGTCCAACGTCGGCCAGCGGGCCGGCGGGATCGAACTGGCGCTGGAGGGGCTCTACCTCTCACGGCGTCTGTCCAAGGAGACCGGGGACGGCGCCGCCGTCTACGGCTGACACCATCGGCGGCTACCGAGCGCCGCCGGAGCAGGAGGTGCGCGATGTCGCGACCAGAGCCCCGCGCCCGCTACGGGCGCTACATCGGCGGGCCGGACCCGCTCGCGCCCCCGCTCGACCTGTCCGAGGCGCTCGACGCGGTCTCCGAGGGCGTCATGGCCGGGTACTCCCCGGAGCAGTCCATGCGGGAGTTCCTCCGCACCGGCGGCCGCGACCAGACGGGCCTCGACGAGCTGGCCGGACGCATCCAGCGTCGACGTCGCGATCTGCTGCAGCGGAACCACCTGGGCGGCACCCTCGAGGAGGTCTCCCGGCTGCTCGACGAGGCGCTGCTCGCCGAGCGGGGACAGCTCGCCCGCGACACCGCCATGGATCCGATGGACCGCACCCTGCGGGAGATGACCATCGAGAACCTGCCCGACTCGCCGGCCGCCGCGGTCGGGGAACTCAAGGACTACGACTGGGCCTCGTCCGACGCCCGCGAGGCGTACCGCCGCATCCAGGACCTCATGGGCGCCGAGGTGCTCGACGCCCGATTCGCCGGGATGAAACAGGCGCTGGAGAACGCGACCGACGCCGACCGGGCGGCGGTGTCGGAGATGCTGTCGGACCTGACCGAACTGCTCGACAAGCACGCCCGCGGAGAGGACACCCCCGAGGACTTCCGGGAGTTCATGGACAAGCACTCCGACGCGTTCCCGGAGCAGCCGAAGGACGTCGAGGAGTTGATCGACACCCTCGCCGCGCGGGCGGCCGCGGCCCAGCGGATGATGCGCTCGATGACGCCGGAGCAGCGGGAGGAGCTCATGGCCCTGTCGCAGCAGGCGTTCGGTTCGCCCGAGTTGATGGAGCAGCTGGGCCGGTTGGACGGGCTGCTGCAGTCCCTGCGTCCGGGCGAGGACTGGGACGGCTCGGAGGACTTCGAGGGCTCCGAGGGGTTGGGGATGTCCGAGGGGACCGCGGCCATGGCCGAACTCGGGGACCTCGACCGGCTGGCCGAACAGCTCTCCCGGAGCGACAGGTCCCCGCTGTCCGAACTCGACCTGGAGGCGGTGGCCCGCCATCTCGGTCGCGAGGCGGCGGTGTCCGTGCAGACGCTGTCGCGGCTCGAACAGCAGATGCGTGAGTCCGGCTACCTCAGTCGCCGACCGGACGGGGACCTCCGACTCTCCCCGGCCGCGCTGCGCAAACTCGGGAGGTCACTGCTCCGCGACGCCGCGCAGCGGTTGTCCGGCCGGACCGGTGCGCGCGAGACCAGGCTGTCGGGGGCCGCGGGGGAGCAGACGGGGTCGAGCCGGGCCTGGGAGTTCGGTGACGTCGAGTCCTGGGACGTGCCCAGGACCGTGGGCAATGCGATCTCCCGGATCGCCGCGGAGGGGGGCGAGACGGGTGCGGGGATCCGGCTCCTGCCCGAGGACATCGAGGTCAGGGAGACCGAAGCGCGGACCCAGGCCGCCGTGGCGTTGCTGGTGGACACGTCGTTCTCCATGGCCATGGAGGGGCGGTGGGTCCCGATGAAGCGTACGGCCCTGGCCCTCCACCACCTGGTGAGCACCCGTTTCCGGCAGGACCGGCTGCAGCTCATCTCGTTCGGCCGCTTCGCCCAGACCCGGACAGTGGAGGACCTGCTCTCCCTGGACGCGCAGTACGAGGCCGGCACGAACCTGCATCATGCGCTCCTGCTCGCCGGGCGGTACTTCCGTGAGCACCCGACGATGCAGCCGGTGTTGCTCATCGTCACCGACGGCGAACCCACCGCCCACCTGCTCAGCGGCGGGGAGCCGTGGTTCGCCTACCCGCCGGACCCCGACACCATCCGGATCACCGTCGACGAGTTGGACCGGGTCGCCCGCACCGGGGCGCAGACGACCTTCTTCCGGCTGGGCGACGACCCGGGTCTGTCCCGCTTCCTCGACGCGCTGGCCCGGAGGGTCGACGGCACGGTGGTGGCGCCGGACGTCGACGACCTGGGCGCAGCCGTGGTGGGGCGGTTCCTGCACTCACGGCGCGGCCGGCCCTCACCCGGCGACCCGTGGAGCGCCGGCGGTCGCTGGGCGGTGTGACCCACCCCGCCGCTGCCCCGCCCCGGCTCTCCGCGAACCACGAAATCCGCTACTCCGAATCGGGATCCGCTACTCGTATCGGAACAGCGGATCCGAATTCCGGGTAGCGGATCCTTGGAGGTGCGGGTAAAGGGCGTGCGGGGCTCAGGGCATCGGCGCGCCGATCTCGCCGGAGTCGCGGCGCAGCACGCGCAGCGAGTCCACGGCCCGGACCTCGGTGAACTGGCCCGACTCGAGCGCGCGGCAATAGATCTCGTACGGGGGACGGCCGCCGTCCTCCGGGTTCGGGAACACGTCGTGGATCAGCAGCGCCCCGCCGATCTCGACCCATGGTGCCCAGCCCTCATAGTCGGCCTGCGCCGCCTCGGAGGAGTGGCCTCCGTCGATGAAGACGAACGACGCGGGCTTGCCCCAGACGCGGGCCACCTGGGTCGACGTGCCCACCGCGGCGGTCACCACGTCGTCGAGCCGGGCGTCCCACATGGTGTGGCGGAACGAGCCCAGGGTCTCCAGGCGGCCGGTGTGGGGGTCCACCAGCGAGGTGTCGTGGTACTCCCAGCCGGGCTGGTGCTCCTCGGAACCGCGGTGGTGGTCGACGGTGACGATGCTGCCGCCGGTCACGCGGGCGGCCGCGCCGAGGAACACGGTGGAGCGGCCGCAGTAGGTGCCGATCTCCACGCCCACACCGTCGCCCAGGAACTCGCAGGCGATGTCGTACAAGGTGATGCCCTCCTCCAGCGGCATGAAGCCGGGGGCGGCGAGCGCTACGGCGAGCAGCGCGGGTTCGATCTCGGGTGCGGTCATGGGTTTCAACCTAGCGCCCGCCCCTCAGCTCTCGGCGCGGCGGGCGGCCTTGCGGGCACGCGCCACGTGCGGGCCCACCACGTTGCCGAGTTTGGTCCCGTTGGGCCAGCCCGCGTAGTAGCAGAGGAACACCACGATCTCCTCCAGTTCCTCGGGCGTCAGCTCGTCGTTCCCCAACGCCGCCCCCACCTGGATGTCCGCGATGTCGGTGTTGCCCTGGGCCGTCAGCGCCCCCAGGAGCAGCAACCGGCGATCGCGGTGACTCAGGCCCGGGCGGGACCAGATCCTGCCGAACAGGTGGTCCGCGGTCTCGGCGAAATAATCACCCGGCCCGTCGGACATCTCGAAGCCGTACACCTCGGTCATCATGGCCAGACCGTGCTCGCGCTCCGGGCTCATCCCGGCGTCAGCGGCGTCGCTCATCGGTTCTCCTCGTCGTCGTCGTGGTCTCGTCCGGTCCCGCCCGCATCGCCGGACACGCCGTCGGACGCGCGGACGTCCGCGCGGCGGGCGAGCTCACCCGGCCCGACACCGAACCCGGTGCCCAGGTCGCGTAGCGCGATGGTGCCCAGGGGCAGGTCCACGCCCAGCCGGTCGGCCAGGCCCAGGGCGAGGGACAGGTCCTTCTCGCCCAGGCCGCGGACGTGGGTGAACACGCCGTGCCAGAAGTCGTCGGCGGCGACCGGTGCGGTGGTGTCCCGCAGCATCACGGCCCCGGCGCCGCCGGTGATGGCGTCGGTGTGGCGGACCACCCGGCCCAGCTTGGCGATGTCGATGCCCGCGGCCTCGGCCAGCCGGGAGGCCTCGCCGGTGGCGGTGAACGAGATGAAGTGCAGGAGGTTGCGGGCCAGCTTCATCCGCGTGCCCGCACCCACCTCCCCGGCGTGCACGGGCATGCCCGCCCACAGCGCGAACACCGGCTTGCACGCCTCGTAGACCTCGCGCGGCGCACCGACCATCACGGCGAGCTGACCCGATTCCGCCCCCTGGGCGCCACCCGACACCGGCGCGTCCACCAGGTGGACCCCGGCGGCCGCACACACCTCGGCCAGCTCAACAGCCGTCGAGTCGGCGATGGTGGAGTGGACCGCGATCACGGTCCCCGGTGCGGCGGTGCGCAGGATCCCCTCGGGTCCGTCGACGACGTCACGCACCTGGGCGTCGTCCAGCACCGTCACCGACACCAGGCGCGCCGTGCGGGCGACCTCGGCACCGGTGGCGGCGGCGGTGGCGCCCTCGGCGACGAACGGCTCGGCCG
>NZ_JAALDT010000123.1:0-20993 GCF_014144995.1 Dietzia sp. DQ11-71
CGTCGCCGTCGGCCCGGGTCCGCAGCGGGAATCCCAGGCCCAGGGTGAGGCGGCCGGGCGCGTACGTGCGCCGGAATCCCGGCAGTTCGCGTGGGTCGCCGGCGGAGCGGGTGCACGGCGAGTCGGTCATGCCCCCACCCTCGCACGCCGTCTCCGTCGCCGGCCCCCTGCCCGGCGCTCACGCGGCTACTCGACTAAGATCTCCCTCATCCGTCGAGCGGAAGGCTGAGCGTTGACCACGACCCTGCTGGCCGCGGAAGCCTCCTCGACCGAGCTGATCTCGCTGTTCTGGGTCGTCCTGGCCGTCTTCGCCGCGCCACTGGTGTCCTCGCTGACGCGGTCGCTGGTCCCCGGCGTGGTGGTGCTCCTCGTGGGCGGGATGCTGGTCGGTCCGAACGGGTTCGGTCTGGCGGTCGAGAGCGGCGGGGTGGCGATGCTCGCCGAGCTGGGCCTGGGAATGCTCTTCCTGCTGGCCGGGTTCGAGCTGGAGGTGTCGTCGGTGACGGGCCGGGGTGGTCGGCGCGCCGCCGGGACGTGGGCGGCGAGCATGGTCCTGGCGGCGGGCGTGGGGTGGCTGGTGTCGGGGCGGTGGGAGACCGCGGTGGCGATCGGGTTGCTGCTCACGTCCACGGCGGTCGGCACCCTGTTGCCGATCCTCAAGGGCGCGGGCCACGACACCACCCCCGTCGGCCGGGCGGTCCTCACCCACGGAGCCGTCGGCGAGTTGGGGCCGGTCCTGGTGATGGCCGTGCTGCTCGGCACGCGCAGTGTCGGGTCCTCCCTGGTGGCCGTGGGGTTGTTCTTCGCCGCCGCGCTGGTCACCCTGGTGGTGCCGGCCCGGTTGCTCCGGGTGCGCGGCCTGGGTCGGGCACTGGTTCGCGGTACCTCCACGACGAGCCAGCTCGCGATGCGCACCGTCCTGCTGCTGCTGGCCGCGATGATGGTCGTGGCCACGGTCTTCGGGCTGGACGTGGTGCTGGGTGCGTTCGCGGCGGGCATCATCCTGCGTCGGCTGGTGGACGTGCTCGCCGACCAGCTCCGCGCGAGCGACGAGGACCCCGACCGGGGCCTGGCGGAGGTGCTCACGCACCAGCTGGAGACCGTCGGTTACAGCGTGTTCATCCCCGTCTTCTTCGTGGTCTCCGGGATGGCGATCAGTGTGGCCGCGGTCGCCGATGCGCCGTGGATCCTGGTGGCGGCGGTGGCGAGCATGCTCGTGATCCGTGGTGGCGGGGTGTGGCTGTCCGAGCGCGTCCTGCGCACGAGCCCGGGCCTGACCACGACACGCGAGCGCGCCAGGGTGGGCCTCTACGCGGCGACGGGCCTGCCGATCATCGTCGCCGTCACCCAGGTCGCCGTGGACAACGGCCTCATGGCCGCCAGGATCTCCTCGGTGCTGGTGGCCGCGGGCGCGGTCACCGTGCTGCTGTTCCCGCTGCTGGCGGAGCTGGTGCGCGCCGGGACGACGACGGAGACGGAGGAGACCAAAGAGACCGAGGAGACGACGACGAGGTGAGGTACCTGTGAAGCTGACGGTCATTGGGGTTTCCCAGGGGACAGGGGCGTACGTGGCCGAGCTCGCACGGCGGGCCGGTCACGAGGTGACGGTCGTCTCGCGCTGCGGCCGCCACCGGGGCCCGACGGCTCGTGGTGCAGTCCTCCCTGGGTGCCGGTGACTCCGGGAGTCAGCTGCCGCTGCCGCTACGGCTGCTGATGAAGGTCGTGCTGGCCGGCCTACCTGCTCGAGGTGGTCTCGGACGACTCCCTCGTCCGCAGGGCGGTCGGCGTCAGCAACTGAGGCCCGCGGGCCATGAGCACGCCGGCGACCAGGGCGCCCAGTCCGCCTGCCGCCATGTCGCCGACGGTGTCCCCGTAGGTCACGTAGATGTCGTCGGTGAGGTAGGCGTAACCGAACCACTCGACCATCTCCCACAGGGCACCCAGCGCCAGCCCCAGCACCGTGGTCAACACGATCCCCCCGGCGGTGGTGAACCCGCGGGCGCCGGGCGACCGCACGATCCCCCGGTGCGCCAGGAACAGATAGGCCACCACCGCCATCCAGCCTGCGAGGACGAAGTGGACGGGGACGTCCCACCACCACAGGACCCGGTACAGGTCGACGACGTTGCTCCACGCCGCGACCAGCAGGGCGGCCGAGACGGAGGTGTCGGCCCACGCGCGCATCCCGATGAACCGGGGCAACATGAGCGCGGGCAGCGCGAATGCCACGATGGCCGCATCGGTGAGCTCGTGGAACAGCAGCGCCAGCAGGACGCTGAGGACGCCGAGAAGGCGCAGGGCGTCCGCGAGTCTCTGCGCCCCGGTCTCGGCGGGCCGGAGGAAGTTGTCGATCACGTCGCACCGGCCCCTTCCTGGTCTCGTCCCGGGTCTCGCGCCTCATCGCGCCCCGGGTCCGGTCGGACCACGACCTGCACCGGCAGGTGGTCCGACGGCCAATTACCGCCGTACCGCAGCGGGTTGATCGCGACGTCGGTGACCCTAACCCGTGATGTGGCAAGTATCCAGTCGATCCGGGTGCCGTCCCTGCGCGGCTCGCGGTACGCGGCGTACGTGCCCCACGGGTCGGTCCGCCGGTTCTCCGCGGCGCCCCAGCTGTCCACCAGTGCCCCCTCTGCGAGCAGGGTTCGCACCGCGGCATCGGACGGGCCCGCGTTGAGGTCCCCCGCGACGACGGCCGGTACGTCGCGCGCGGCCACCAGATCGCGGACCGCCCGGGCCGAACGGACGCGGGATCGTCGTGACAGCGGGTCGAGGTGGGTGTTGACCACCAGCAACTCGTGGCCGGTGTCGCGATCCCGGAAGTGCGCCGACACGAGCACCCGGGGGAACAGGTTGCCCCAGGACATCGATCCGGGGCGGCCCGGGGTGTCCGACAGCGCCGACTGATCCCACCCCAGCAGGTCGAGCCTGGTCGTGTCGTAGAAGATCGGGCAGGCCTCGCCGCCGCCGTTCGCTCCCCTACCCCGACCGAGGTGGTCGAACCGCCGGCCGAGCCCGTCGCGGACGTCCCTGATCTGCTCGGCGACCACCTCCTGGGCGCACAGCACGGTCGGCTGCTCGGCGCTCAGCAGCGCCCGCACTCGCGGGGCCCGGGCGGTCCACCGGTCGGCCGCACGGGTCAATGCGGCGGGGACCGGTCGACGGATGTTCCAACTCATGACGTGGATCCCGGGCGCCCCGACCCGGCCGAGGACAGGCGTCGGCCCCGGACGCGCGGCGTCCGGGGCGGATGCGGGGCCGTGCGGTGGCATGTCGGACGTCCTCCACTCTCGCCGTCGATCGAACGTTGCCGGGATCCCTCTTCCCACTGTATTCGGCGCATGGGCCGGAGTGGACCGGTCGCCGGGAGGCACGAGATCGGGTCCGCGGTGACGCGGGTGGGAGGATGACCGCGTGTCCACGCCCCCGCCCCTGCCCGTCAAGGACGGAGTCGGGCCCACTCGGCTCCGCGTACCGGCCACCGGCCCCTGGGCGGGCCTCTCCGACTTCCTCGTGTCCAGGTTCGACCACGTCGACCCGGGCGAACTGCACCGGCGGATCGAGGCCGGGGAGATCGTCGGTGCCGACGGCCGGGCGATCGCCCTCGACACCCCACTGGGCACCCACGAGTTCGTCTGGTACCACCGCGACCTGCCGGACGAGACAGTTCTGCCGTACCGGGAGGAGATCCTGTACCGCGACGACCACCTCGTCGTCGTCGACAAACCGCACTTCCTCCCCACCACCCCGTCGGGGAGGTTCCTCCGCGAGACCGCACTCGTGAGGCTGCGCACCCGCCTCGGCAACGACGACCTGACACCGATCCACCGACTGGACCGTGAGACCGCCGGCCTCGTGATGTTCTCCGCCCGCGCCGACACCCGCGGCGCATACCAATCGATGTTCGAACGACGCGAGGTCACCAAGGTCTACGAGGCGGTCTCGGCACGACCGCAGGGGTGGGACCCGCGCTGTCCGACGCTCGGGGGTCGCCCGCTGCCGGTCATCCACCGGGACCACATCCGATCCCGGCGCGGCGACCTTCGCGTCACCGTCGATCCCTCGCTCCCGACGAACTCCGAGACCCTCATCGACGTGCTCGCGGCCGGGCCCGGTGTCACCGGCCGACAAGTGCTGCACACGATCCTGCGGCCGCGCACCGGCCGGCCGCATCAACTGCGGGTGCACCTCGCGGCGCTGGGTATCCCCATCCTGGGCGACCGGCGCTACCCCGACCTACTCCCCGAATCGCCCGACGACCCCCACCTGCCACTCCAGTTGCTCGCCGGCGCACTCGAGTTCACCGATCCCGTCACGGGCGCGCCGCGGCGCTTCGCCACCCGGCGAACCCTGCGCCACGCCCCCGTCAGCGGTCGCGCCGGAAACTCAGGTGGGTGACACCGCTGGGCGACGCAGTGGCCTCGATGTGGAACCGCTCCTCGAGACCCTCCAGTCCGTCCCACAGCCGCTCGCCCCTTCCCAGGAGGACCGGAACCACCGCGACGTGCATCTCGTCGATGAGGTCGGCCTCGAGGAACTGCCGGATCGTCGTGGTGCCGCCCCCGATCCTCACGTCGCCTCCCGCCGCCAGACCGCGGGCATAGCTCAGCGCCTCGGCGGGCGGGGCGTCGAGGAAGTGGAAGCTGTTGCCGCCGTCCAGTTCCAGGACCGGGCGCGGGTGATGGGTGAGCACGACCACCGGGGTGTGGAAGGGCGGATCGTCCCCCCACCATCCGCGCCACCGCTCGTCCCACGGCCCCCGCGACGGGGCGAACTTGTTGCGGCCCATGATCTCCACGCCCACGCCGGTGTTCCACCGGCTCGCGAACGCCTCGTCCACGCCCACCGTGGGCGACTGTGAGTCGTGGAAGCCCATCTCCTGGAAGGTCCGTGTGGGCAGGGCCCACTCGAGGAGGCGATGCCCCGCGTGGCCGAACGGGGCCTCGAGGCTCTGCCCCTCTCCGGTGCCGAAGCCGTCGAGGGAGACCGAGAAATTGTGGACCCGCACCCTCGATGCGGGTTCGTCCGCGACCGTCATCGCTCGATCGTATGTCGATTCCCGGGCGCGTCAAGGCGTGGTCGGCCCCTCACTCCACGAATCGTGCGAGTTGACCGGTGACGATGTTCCAACCCTCCACCAAACCGAGCTCGTCATGCGTGGCGCGCCCCTCCTCGTCCGCGTGGCGCGCGGTGATCCGGTATGTCGTGCCGTCCGGATGGTCCAGCAGAGCCACCTCTCCGGTCACGGCCACCGGTGCCGGAGTCGTCGGACGCAGGGTGCTGTCCACTGCATTGGTGAACACCAGACGTTCGCACTCGTCGACCACCAGAAATGCGGCGTCCATGTGAGGCGAGAAGTGCGACCCGTCCTCGCTCATCGACGTGATGAAGCCGCCGCCGGCGTGCGGGGCGAAGTGGTCCACCCGACAGAGGTACGGTTCGGGGATCCACCACTGCGCGAACGCGGCCGGGGTGGTCCAGGCGTCCCAGACCGCCCGGCGCGATGCCCGGATCACCCTCTCGATGGTCAGGTCGTCATACTGCGGGTTCATGGGTGGCTCCCGTCCGCCAGGTCCGGCGATGAGGGGCGGTCGACCAGCGGCCGGCCACGGTGAGGCCTCAGCTCACGGGGCTCCACTCGGCGAGCTGTTTCGCCGAGACCTCCGCGAGCCACATCTGCCACAGCGGGCCGAACGACACCCGTCGCACCCCGAGGCCCCGCAGCGCGGAAGCGTCACCGGCGCCGTTGCCCTTGACCGGATGAGCGGTGACGTTGAGCGGGATGGTCACCGCCTGCACGAGTCGCCCGACCTGGTCAGCGGTCGAGAGCCCGACCGGGTAGACCGAACGCGCCCCGGCGTCCTCCATCAGCCGGATGCGCGCCTCGGCCTCCTCCAGGGGGTCCGCGAAGACGTCGGTGCCGAGCTTGACCGCGTCCGTACGCCCGTTGATGACGAACGCGACCCCCGCGTCGTCGGCCGCGCGACGGGCCCCGGCGATGTAGTCCGCGTGCTCCTGGCGCTCCCGGACACGCTTGCCCTCACCGTGGACGACGTCCTCGATATTGGCACCGACCGCTCCCACCTCGATCAGGCGGTCGATCAACTCACGCGGTTCCAGCCCGTACCCGGACTCGATATCCACGCTCACCGGGACGTCGACCGAGTCGGTGATCCGCTTGACCACACCGAGGTACTCGGTGAGATCCATGTTCTCGCCGTCGGCACTGCCGAGGGAGTCGGCGACGGGATGGCTGCCCACGGTGAGGCCGCCGAAACCCGCGTCCACCGCGATCCGGGCGCTCCACACGTCCCAGACCGTCGGCAGGACGAGCAGGTCGCCGGATCCGTGCCGTTCAGCGAATTCGCTCGCGCGCGCGGTGACATCAGTCATGGGAGACCTCCTGGTGGCGTCCTGGTGGCGTCGATACCCCGACCCTACGGGATGCACCCCTCCACCAGACCACCGTAGAGTGATGTGAGTCACACAAAAAGGAGGTCATCGTGAATCACGTCTACAGCATCACCGAGATCGTCGGCTCATCCCCCGACGGCACGGACCAGGCCATCGCCAACGCGGTCGCGGAAGCGTCCAGGACGCTCCGGAACCTCGAGTGGTTCGAAGTGCAGTCCGTCCGCGGCAAACTCGACGCGGACAAGGTCACCCACTGGCAGGTCACCATCAAGGTGGGGTTCCGGCACGAGTCCTGAGCCCGGTCGGTCGCACCCGGAACCGTCCCGCCACACGGGTACACGACGTCCCGGTCGACCGTCCGGTTCCCCCGGATATCCCCCTCCACAGGCGAGAACGGCCATTCCACGGATCCCTGACCAGGTCTGTTCCCGGGCGGCGGGGTACCGAAGACTCGGGGCCATGCGATTCGAACAACTCCCAGAGAACTGGTCCGGTCTCCCGCTCGACGACGCGCCGCTCGCCGCCGGCGTCATCGACCTGCTCATCGGTCACCGCGACCGCCATCGCGACACGATCCTCATCCTGCCGTGCGACGAGTACGACGTCGGTCTGCCCTCGCCGATCCTCGTCGGTGACACGCACTGGCTGGCGGCCCCGGCCGCGCGGCGCGAGGCCATGTCCGTGTTGTCCCGGATCCCGGTGCCCGGGTTCGTCGTGGGCGTCTCGGCCAGACGTCGGCTGCCGGGCAAGGTGGTCCGGGGCTGGCTACGGACGGTCGAGGACGAACTGGACGCCTCGGGGCAGGCCCTGCTCGCGTTCGGTGTGGCCGATCTCGACGGGGTGGAGATCGTCGGCGGTCGCGCGGCTCGCAACGGGAGTCTCGGTGCTGCTGCCGGGTAACATCGCTCCTCGTGCCCGATAACTCACAGGCCCCGGGAATGGGCAGCATCGTCGACTACACGGCGCTTCCCGGACCCGGCGGGCGTCGGTCGAAGCTCCCTGCCGTCGACGCGCCCCGGTGGACACTCAAGGTCGCGCTGGCGCAGCGCCCGTGGAGCTTCATCGCCTCCGGTGCCATGGCCGTGGCGTTCCTGTGCAACGGACTGACCCCGGTCGTGGTCGGACGGGCCGTCGACGATGCGATCGCCGCGTCCTCCGCCGACCGGCTGTGGTTCTGGATCGCGATCCTGGGTTGCGTGTTCCTCATGGCGATCGCCGCCAACTGGACCGCTCGTTTCATGCTGGTGCGGAGCCAGCAGTTGGTCAGCCACGACCTGCGGACCGCGGTCACCGACCGCATCCAGGATCCGCGCGGGTTCGCCGGTCGCGATCGCACCGCCGGCGGCCTCCTGTCCGTCGCGTCCTCGGACACCACCCGGGTCGGCGACATCGTCATGATGACGGTCATGCCGGTCGCCGAGGCCGCCGCCATCACCTACGGCGCGGCGATGATGTTCAGGATCAATCCCTGGCTGAGCCTCGCCACGCTGATAGGTGGTCCGCTGCTGGTGGTGGTGGCACTGTGGGTGGCGCGCCCGCTGCAGGAGCGGTCGGTCGAGCGGCAACACGCGATCGCCCGGGCCGCCGCCACGGCCACTGACGTCGTCCAGGGCCTGCGGATCCTCAAGGGACTGGGTGCCATCGTCACCGTCCGCGGTCGCTACGACGAGGTCTCCGGCACCGCGTACCGCAAGACGGTCCACGCCGACGCCGCGGAGGCCCGGCTGAACGGCGCCACGGAGGCCGCGGGCGCACTGTTCGTCTCCACGCTCGGCATCTCCGCCGGTGCGTTGGCGCTCGCGGGTCGTATCACGATCGGCGACCTCATCACCGTTGTCGGTCTGACCCAGTTCCTCGTCGTGCCGATGACCATGTTCGGCCGCAATCTCGCCTCCCGCTGCGCGTCGGCCGAGGCGTCGGGCAGGCGGATCCGTGAGGTTCTCGGCGCCGACTTCGAACGCCTCTCGGACGTCGAGGCCACCACGACCCAGCACTTCATCGACGCCCTACCGTCCGGTCTGACCGCCGTCGACGGCACCGATCCCGATCTGGTCCACCTGCTCGAATCCCTGCCCCGCACCCGGGTGGTGGTCGCGCCGCACGCCGCTGACCTGTTCGACGGCAGCGTGGCCGACAATGTCCACCCCGACCGGGGCATCGCGGAGCGGGCGCTCGACGTGGCCTGCTGCGACGACATCCCCGAGGGCCCCGACAAGCGCGTCGGAGAGAGCGGGCGGATGCTCTCCGGAGGCCAGCGCCAACGCGTCGCCCTGGCCCGCGCCGTCGCCTGGGACCCGGAGGTCCTCGTGCTGCAGGACCCCTCCACCGCGGTCGACTCGGTCACCGAGCAGAACCTCGCCGACAACGTGGCCCGTCACCGGGCCGGCCGGAGGACCCTGGTGTTCAGCCAGGCCCCCGCGTGGAGCGCGGTGGCCGATTCCCGTCTGACCGTGGACCGGCTCCGCGCGGCGGCGGAGGGTCTGCTCGTGGGGGCCGGGAGATGACGACGACGATCCCGACACCCCCCGTCAAGACCGACAGCGCCCTGAGGTTCCCGGTCGCCTCCGCGGGCGAGGTCCGCCGCGAGGTGTCCCGGCAGTTGCGTGGGGTCCGCCATGCGAGGCGGTGGCTGGCTCTGGCCGTGGTTCTGCTCAGCCTCGGTGCCTACGCGGGGGTGCTCATCCCCCAGCTGATGGGGCGGATCGTGGACCTGGTCTCCGGACAGGCCACGGGTTCGCTGTGGCATATCGGTGCGCAGTTGCTCGCCGCGGCCGTCGGCGGCGCGGTGTCGAGTGCCGCCGGCTTCTATCTGGTGGCCAGGTTGTCCGAGCGGGTGATCGCCACTCTGCGCCAGGACATGGTCGGCACCGCACTGGGGCTGCCCACCCACCGCGTCGAGGACGCCGGGTCGGGGGACCTGGTCAGCCGGTCGACCGACGACGTCGCCGAGCTGTCCTCGGCGGTCACGGAAACCGTCCCGACACTGTCCACGTCCGTTCTGACGGTCGTGGCCACGGTGATCGCCCTGTTCGCACTGGACTGGCAGTTCGTCGTCATCCCGCTCGTCGTCGCGCCTCTGTACTACGTCGCCGCACGCCGCTACCTGGCCAAGGCCCCGCAGCGCTACGCCGCGGAGCGGGCCGCGATGGCCGAGCGGGCCCGGCGCGTGCTCGAGGCCATCCGCGGTCGCGCGACGGTGCGCGCGTTCTCCCTCGAGGACCGGATGCACACCCTGATCGGGAACGCGTCCTGGGACGTGGTCCGCAAGGGGATCCGGGCCCGGACCACCATGCTCGTGCTGAACGTGTGGATGCTCATCGGCGAGTTCCTCATGCTGGCGATAGCGCTGGCGGTCGGGTATCACCTCGTCGCCACCGAAGCCCTGACGGTCGGCGCGGTGACGGGCGCTGTCCTCATGATCATCCGACTGCGGGGGCCGCTGAACACCTTCATGCGCATCCTGGACGTCGTGCAGTCGGGATACGCCTCGCTCGCCCGCATCGTGGGCGTCGTCGTGGACCCGCCCGTGTCCGTACCCGACAGCGGAGTGGACGCGCCGCAGGGTCGCGTCGAACTCCGCGGCGTCGGCTTCAGTTACGGCGGGTCCTGGGCCGTGCGCGACATCGACTTCGCCATCTCGCCCGGTGAGACGGTCGCGGTCGTCGGCGCGTCCGGGGCGGGGAAGACCACCGTCGCGGCGCTCGTGGCCGGCCTGCTCGTCCCCGACGCCGGCGAGGTCCTGGTCGACGGCCATCCGGTCTCGTCGCTGTCCGACTCCGAGCGCATCGCCCGCCTGGCCACGGTCAGCCAGGAGGTCCACGTCTTCTCGGGCACCCTGCGTCAGGACCTGACGCTGGCCAAACCCGCCGCCACCGACGAGGAACTGCGACTCGTCCTCGAACGCGTCCACGCCACCGCATGGTTCCGCCGACTGCCGGACGGGCTCGACACCGTTGTCGGGGCACGCGGCATCCAACTCGACCCCGTCGCCGCCCAGCAGCTCGCGCTGGCCCGGGTGCTGCTGCTCGACCCGGCCGTCATCGTCATGGACGAGGCCACCGCGGAAGCCGGGTCCGCGGGTGCCGGGGCACTCGAACTCGCCGCTGACGAGGTCACCCGTGATCGTTCGGCCCTGGTCATCGCCCATCGCCTCGATCAGGCATCACGCGCCGACACGATCCTCGTGATGGACGGGGGCGCGATCGTCGAACGCGGCTCGCACGCCGCGCTGATCGAGAGGGACGGGATCTACGCCCGTCAGTGGTCGGCATGGTCCGCCGGCCGGCAGGGGCAGGCCCCTCGGGCGTCGGCGACATCCCAGGCCGGCCCCAGGTCCGCCCGACCGGGGTAGATGACTCCGGGAAACGGCGCACAGGTGCCCGACTCGGGTGATGATGGAGTCGGCGAATTGACCCCGTTCCACAAGAACACGCTCAGCCTCGAGACGAAAAGAGTCGACATCCATGACCTCAGACAGACAGACGATCATCTACACGCTCACCGATGAGGCCCCGCGCCTGGCGACGGAGGCGTTCCTCCCGGTCGTGCGCACCTTTGCCGACGCGGCCGGCATCGACGTCACGACGAGCGACATCTCGGTGGCCGCTCGCATCCTGGCAGCCTTCCCCGAGCGGCTCACCGATGAGCAGAAGGTCCCGGACAACCTCGGTGAACTGGGCCGGATGACCCAGGACCCGCACACCAACATCATCAAGCTCCCGAACATCAGCGCCTCGGTCAACCAGCTGACCACCGCGATCGCCGAGCTCCAGTCCAAGGGATACGACATCCCGGACTACCCGTACGACCCCAAGACCCCCGACGAGGTCGAGATCGTCGAGCGCTACGGCAGCTGCCTCGGCAGCGCCGTCAACCCGGTGCTCCGCCAGGGCAACTCGGACCGTCGCGCCCCGAAGGCGGTCAAGGAGTACGCCCGGGCCAACCCGCACTCCATGGGCAAGTGGTCGATGGCCTCACAGACCCACGTCGCCCACATGACACACGGCGACTTCTACGCGGGCGAGAAGTCGATCATCCTCGACCGCGCGTGCGACGCGCGCATGGAGGTCGTGACCCCGGACGGCGAGACCCACGTGCTCAAGACCGTGCCGCTCGAGGCCGGCGAGGTCGTCGACTCGATGTACATGAGCAAGAAGGCGCTCATGGACTTCTACGAGGAGCAGCTCAATGACGCCAAGGAGACCGGCGTCATGTTCTCGCTCCACGTCAAGGCCACCATGATGAAGGTGAGCCACCCGATCGTGTTCGGCCACGCCGTGCGGGTCTTCTACAAGGACGCCTTCGCCAAGCACGAGGAGCTGTTCCACGAGCTGGGCATCAACGTCAACAACGGCATGGCCGACCTGTACAACAAGATCGAGAACCTCCCCAGCTCCAAGAAGGAGGAGATCATCGAGGATCTCCACCGCTGCCACGAGCAGCGGCCGGAGCTGGCGATGGTCGACTCGGCGCGCGGTATCACCAACTTCCACTCCCCCTCGGATGTCATCGTCGACGCCTCGATGCCCGCGATGATCCGCATCGGCGGGAAGATGTACGGCGCCGACGGCCGCAAGAAGGACACCAAGGCCGTCATCCCGGAGTCCACGTTCGCGCGGATCTACCAGGAGATCATCAACTTCTGCAAGACCAACGGGGCCTTCGATCCGACCACGATGGGCACTGTGCCGAACGTCGGCCTCATGGCCCAGAAGGCCGAGGAGTACGGCAGTCACGACAAGACGTTCGAGGTCCAGTACGACGGTGTCGCCAACATCGTCGACGCCGCCACCGGCGAGGTCCTGCTGTCCCAGGACGTCGAGGCCGGCGACATCTGGCGCATGTGTACCGTCAAGGACGCGCCGATCCGCGACTGGGTGAAGCTCGCCGTGGACCGCGCCAGCGCCTCCGGGATGCCGGCGGTGTTCTGGCTGGACCCGTACCGGCCCCACGAGAACAACCTCATCACGTTGGTGAACAAGTACCTCGCCGAGCACGACACCGAGGGTCTGGACATCCAGATCATGTCGCAGGTGCGCGCCATGCGGTACACCCTCGAGCGCGCCTGGCGGGGCCTGGACACCATCTCGGTGACCGGCAACATCCTGCGCGACTACCTCACCGACCTGTTCCCGATCCTCGAGCTCGGGACCAGCGCCAAGATGCTGTCCATCGTCCCGCTGATGGCCGGCGGTGGACTGTACGAGACCGGTGCGGGCGGCTCCGCGCCGAAGCACGTCCAGCAGTTGGTCGAGGAGAATCACCTGCGCTGGGACTCGCTCGGTGAGTTCCTCGCACTCGGGGCGAGCCTGGACGATCTCGGACGCAAGTACGACAACCCCAAGGCCACGGTTCTGGCCAAGACGCTCGACACGGCGACCGGCAAGCTCCTGGAGAACCGGAAGTCGCCGTCCCGCACGACCGGTGAGCTGGACAACCGGGGAAGCCAGTTCTGGCTCGCACTGTACTGGGCGCAGGAACTGGCCGAGCAGTCCGAGGACGCGGAACTGGCAGCACACTTCGGCCCGCTCGCGGAGAAGCTGACCGCGGACCGGGACACCATCCTCGACGAGCTGCTCGCGGTGCAGGGCACGCCGGTCGAGCTGGGCGGCTACTTCCAGCCCGCCATCGACAAGTTGCGGGAGGCGATGCGGCCGAGCGAGACGCTCAACGCCGCGCTCGAGGACACCCGCGCCTGACCTGCTCCACCCGCAGAACCGCACCCATCGGCCCTCGGCCGGTGGGTGCGGTGGTGTATCGACGGCCTACACTCGAGTCGGAGCTGGTCCCGGTTCCCCGATGATGGGAGTCCGGATGTCCGGCACCGCTCAACCGTCCCACTCCCCCTCCGATCCGAAGGACTCCCCACACTTCCCGGAGACCGGGTCGCGCCCTCTCCTGACGCTCGGAGTCCTCGCGACCTCCACGATGGAGAACGAGCGGCGACTGCCCCTTCATCCGCATCACCTCGATCGCATCGATCCGGACATCCGGGCGCGGATGGTCGTCGAGCGCGGGTACGCTGCGGACTTCCAGCTCGAACCCGGGTACGTGGAGTCGCGTGTGGGCAGGGTCGCAGAGCGGTCGGAGGTCATCCAGGCCGCCGATATCCTCCTGCTCCCCAAGCCCCAGGCGGCGGACGTGACCGAGATCCCCGCCGGCCGCACCCTCTGGGGGTGGCCCCACTGCGTGCAGGACACCGAGCTGACGCAGACCGCGGTCGATCGACGACTCACCCTCATCGCCTTCGAGGCGATGAACCACTGGACACGGCAGGGTGCCTTCAGCCTGCACGTGCTCCACAAGAACAACGAGCTCGCCGGGTACTCCTCCGTGATCCACGCCCTGAGTCTCACGGGGACCACCGGGGACTACGGCCCCCGGCGCAGCGCGGTCGTGATCGGTTTCGGCGCGACAGCCCGAGGAGCCGTCACCGCACTGAGCGCCCACGGGATCCACGACATCCAGGTCCTCACACAGCGCGGGGCGACGGCAGTCGGTTCACCGATCCACAGCGCTCATATCACCCAGCTCCACACCGACGGCGGTCCGGCCCACCTCGGCACGGTGCCCACCGAGGATGGTGACGTCCCGCTCCCGGTATTCCTCGCCGCACACGACATCGTCGTCAACTGCACCCTCCAGGACGTGGACGCGCCGATGACCTACCTGCGCACCCGCGACCTGGAGGGGTTCGCCCCGGGCAGTCTGATCATCGACGTCTCGTGCGACGGGGGCATGGGGTTCGAGTGGGCCGAACCCACCGGGTTCGACGCTCCGATGTTCACCGTCGGACGCGGGGTGAACTACTACGCCGTCGACCACAGCCCCTCCTACCTGTGGAACTCGGCGACGTGGGAGATCAGCGAGGCACTACTTCCGTTCCTGCGCACCGTCATGGAGGGCCCCGCGGCGTGGGACGAGGACCTCACCATCTCCCGCGCCATCGAGATCCGTGACGGGGTGATCGTCAACCCGAGCATCCTGAGCTTCCAGGGACGTGACACCACGTATCCCCATACCCTGGCCGGATCCCCCACGGCTCGGTAGGGACGAGAGAAACCGGTCGGCCTCCCGCTCGCCGCGCAGCCGGTGGAAGCGCCGGTGCCGGTTCGTCTCGTCCCGCATGGCCGACTCATAGCGCTCACGGGTCCGGGGTGACGGCGACCGGCAGGGGCCCGGCGACGGTCACGGGACGTCGGGGCACTCGATGACGTCGATCGAGTTGCCCGGGAACAGCGCAAGAAACGGGTGCCCGCGCACGAGGTCGACCGCCGCCTCGTGCGAGGGCGCCGAGAGCAGCATGTAGGCGACCCCGGCGTCCTCGAAGACCTCGACACCCTGGCTGGTGACGCGCCGCTTGCGGTACAACGGACGTCCGGGATCCACGAGCGCCGGGCCCGCCTCCTCCGCCCAACGGGACCACCCCACCATGAACTCTTCCTGCTCCGCCTCGGAGAGTTCAGGCTCGGTCGCCGGGTCGGCCGCGCCGTTGAGTATTCCCAGGAAGATGCCCATCCGGGAAGCGTAACCGCGGGGGACGCCCTACGGAACGGTCCCGACGAGTCACTCTCCTCTGATCAGGCGCACGGCCCCGCGTCGTGCACGCGATCAGTCTCCTGCGAAGACGACGCGGTTGCCATCGGGGTCCTCCACCACGAGAATCCTCCGACCGCCGCCGGGTTGCGGACCGTGATTGTCGACCCCGGCCGCAACGAGGCGACCGACCACCGAGTCCAGGTCATCGACCTCGATCAACACCGAAGAGTGCCCTGCCCGATCCGGTTCGGCCCAGACCTGGAGACCGAAACCGTCTCCGAGATGCCATTCGAGCAACCCCGGCATCGGCCGGCTGTCCGGCCCCCGGTCGAAAAGGCGGGAGTACCACGCCTCCCCCACCGATTCGTCGGAAACCGTGCAGTTCCCATCACCCCTCTGAACATCGTCGCTCCTCGGTCCGATCTGCTGTGATCCCGGGGTGTCGCGCACGGCGTCGGGACGCTTACCCGATCGTCCCGGGAGCGCCAGATGGTCCGGGAGAACGCCGGGCTCGTCGTCGTGATGGCCCCGGATCCTATCTCCTCGAGTAGCGCGCGAACAGGCACAGGAGGAACGTCCCTCCGGGGTGCTCGGCCCACCACCGCGCTGAACGTGTAGCTCGTCAGCCGTCGCTCGACCCGTGACGCTCCTCGACCGCCTCCCAGACCCGACGCCAGTGGTCGGCCAGCGAGTCGATGGTCTCGTGAGCGTTCAACCCGCTCGGCTGGGGCACCACCCATAGTGCGACATCGTCGGGCCACCCCGGGACCGGGGTGGTGTCCTGTTCCCCGTACGTCGCTTTCGGCATCGCGAAGGCGGTACGAAAGGCGGTGATTCCTGCGACCGATACCACTGCGGGACCCAGCTCCCCGGCCAACACGGCCAGGCGTTCGGCGCCTGAGCGCAGCTCGTCGCGAGCGAGCTCATCGGCCCGCGCGGTGGCCCTTCCGACGAGGTTCGTCATGCCGATCCCGCGGGAGAGCAGTTGCGCCTCATCCTCCGCCGACAATCCTGTCGAGGCGTCCACGAGGTGGTCGGTCAGCCCGGCCCGGTGCAGTGAGGGCCAGAATCGGTTTCCCGGCCGCGCGAACGGCGCGTTGACGGCCGCGGTCCACAATCCCGGATTGACTCCCACGATGAGCAGGCGCAGCCGGCCGGGATCGGCGGGGAGGACGGCGTCGACACCGTTCGGATCATCGGTCGCGAATCCGGCGAGCTCCTCGCGTCTCGGGCGGCGGCCGCCGAGTGGGGACGGCCGTCGCGGAATCCCGGTCACGATGTGCCGACGTCGAGCGCGCCCCGACACTCTTCGCCCCTCTTCGCCTTCTCAACCATGGGAGGAGGCTAGCGCGACGAGATCCCCGCGATCTCGACCGGTGGGGTCGGACAGACTCACCACCGTCTCCACGTGAGGACAGCGTGCGTCCGTAGTACCTGAAAGGCTGGACCCATGAGCGCAAAGGAAGGCCCGGCGGCCCCTGTCGTCTTGGCCGGCAGAGACCAATGGCGCGAGTGGCTCTGCACGAACGAGGACTGTTCCGACGGCATCTGGCTGATGCTCGCGAAGAAGGGAGTGTCGTCTCCGACCACCCTCAGCTATCGGGAGGCTCTCGACGAGGCTTTGTGCAGCGGATGGATCGACGGCCAGCGCAACGGCTACGACGAGCGGACCTACCTGCAGAGGTTCACCCCACGCCGGGCGCGTTCGCTCTGGTCACGGCGAAACGTCGAGATCGCGGAGCGCCTCGCCGCCGATGGTCGACTTCGACCGCGGGGCATCGCCGAGATCGAGAGGGCGAGATCCGACGGACGCTGGGACCGCGCCTACCCCGGGCAAGCGACCGCCCAGCCTCCGGATGCTCTCCGCACGGCCCTCGAGGCGGCACCAACCGCGAAGGCGGCCTTCTCCCGGCTCACCCGGACCGAGCGCTTCAGCGCGCTTCTCCCGCTCCTCACGGCTACGAACGAGGATGCCCTCGAGCGACGCGTCGCGCAGCTGATATCGCGGCTCACGCCGTCGTAATCCACCCCATCTCCATCGGTCCCCCGCGCGACCAGATTCGACGACGAGGGGCCAGCCGTGCCGTCACCCGATCAAGTACGCGAATCCTCGACCGGATGTATCGAGCCCGCGGAGAAAACGTCTCGCCCGGCCTAAGAAGTGATCGACGTAGTCTGCTTCCGCTTCGTGGTCTTCCCCGAACGGTCCGCTGTGCCGACTGAACCAGGGAACGAAGTCCGCGCGGGTGATCGCGTCCAGATCGTCCGCGATCCAAGCAACGTCTTCGGGCGGTATCGCCCGTACCCACGGCAACCAGCCCTCCCAGTTCTCGAGCGGCGTCACGGCGCCTTCGAACATCCGGTAGGCGGGGCGCGCTCGCTCATCCGGATCGGATGGCTGCGTCATCATCTGCAGGTTTCTCCACGACTTGTCGAGGTAGAGCATGTCCTCCACGGGTGGCCCCTGTTGGAAGTCGGTCGTCCCCACCGCGAAGCCGTGCGGCAGTCCGAATGCGTCCGCGAGCGGGTCCGCGCTGATGTAGGCGCGTGGATCGGCGAGCACCTCCTGTGTGATCTCGCTGTCGAATGCGTATGCGTAGTACCTGATTCCCATGCACCCAGCATCGACCTCCACGCGGGATCCGATAACCCCCCACGACCGATCTGTGGATAGGAAGTGCCGATCGCACTCGCCTGTGGAGAAACTCCTAGCGCCCACGGACAGCCCCGCCAGCACGAACGAGTCCAGAAAGCCCTAGCGGAGATCGGTTCACGCCGTCCGGATGCACGAGCTGAACGCGCCAGCCGCTCTCTGCGATTTGTCAGTAGAGCCGACAAGCCCCGCCTAGCAGGCAGTTGTTAGACGTTGAAGCGGAACTCCACCACGTCGCCGTCGGCCATCACGTAGTCCTTGCCCTCCATGCGCACCTTGCCGGCGGCCTTGGCTGCGGCCATCGACCCGGCGGCGTCGAGGTCGGCAAAGGAGACGATCTCGGCCTTGATGAAGCCCTTCTCGAAGTCCGTGTGGATCACGCCGGCGGCCTTGGGGGCGGTGTCGCCCTTGCGGATTGTCCAGGCGCGCGACTCCTTGGGGCCGGCGGTGAGGTAGGTCTGCAGGCCCAGGGTGTGGAACCCGGCGCGGGCGAGCGAGTTCAGGCCCGGCTCGTGCTGGCCGATCGACTCCAGCAGCTCCATGGCGTCGTCCTCGTCCAGTTCGAGCAGCTCGGCCTCGACCTTCGCATCGAGGAAGACCGCGTCGGCGGGGGCGACCGCGGCGCGGAGTTCGGCCTGACGCTCCTCGCTGGTCAGCACTGACTCGTCGGCGTTGAACACGTAGAGGAAGGGCTTGGCGGTCATCAGGTGCAGGTCACGCAGCAGGGTGCGGTCCACCTCGTCCTGCGCCCTGAACAGGGTCCGCCCGTCCTCGAGCACGGCCTGCGCCTTGCGGACCTCGTCCAACAACGCCACGAGGGACTTGTCCTTGCGCGAGTCCTTCTCGAGCCGCGGGATGGCCTTCTCGATGGTCTCCAGGTCGGCCAGGATCAGCTCGGTGGCGATCACCTCGATGTCGGCCATCGGGTCGACCTTGCCGTCGACGTGGATGACGTCCGGGTCGTCGAAGACGCGGACGACCTGGCAGATCGCGTCGGCCTCACGGATGTTGGCGAGGAACTTGTTGCCCATCCCTTCACCGGTGCTGGCGCCCTTGACGATCCCCGCGATGTCGACGAACGACACGACGGCGGGCAGGATCCGCTCGGAGCCGAAGATCTCCGCGAGTCGGTTCAGGCGTGGGTCCGGCAGATCGACCACGCCGACGTTGGGCTCGATGGTGGCGAACGGGTAGTTCGCCGCGAGGACGTCGTTGTTCGTCAGGGCGTTGAACAGGGTCGACTTACCGACGTTGGGCAGTCCGACGATTCCGAGGGTGAGGCTCACGAGGGCACAGTCTACGGACAGCACCCCGGCTCCTCCCCCGCGGCCGTCGGGCGCCTCGTCAGGGAGCACACCACCGTGACCTCTGACATCATGTGACCCATGACCGACGAGCCGAAACCGCATCCCCCCGTCGAGGACCAGGAGCAGCACGTCGACCGTTCCGTCCTCATCGGACTGGGCGGGCGCTGGGTCACCGACTGGGCCCTGCGACTGGCCATCCTTCTCGTCGCGGGCTGGTTGGTATCGAGGATCGGTGGCGCCCTGTGGGTCGGCATCCTCCCGATCCTGTTGGCGCTCATCGTCTCCACGGTGCTGTGGCCGCCGACGGGGTGGATGGTGCGGCACAGGGTCCCCAAGACGCTGGCCTCGCTGTTGTCCATCATCGCGTCACTCGGCCTCGTCTCGGGCGTGGTCGCCCTCATCGCCCCGTCGATCGTCGAGCAGAGCGTGCAGCTCGCCGACCAGACCTCGGAGGCGATCACCCAGGTCCAGGACTGGTTGCGCGGACCGCCGCTGAACATCCGGGACGAGCAGCTCGACGGGGTCCTCGAGCAGCTCAGTTCCACCTTGCAGGACCGCGGTGACCAGATCGCCTCGGGTGTGTTCAGCGGTGTCAGCGCGGTGGGGTCCTTCGTGATCACCCTCGTGCTGGTTCTGGTCCTGACGTTCTTCTTCATCAAGGACGGGCCGAGGTTCCTCCCGTTCGTCCGCCGCATCTCCGGGCGCACCGCCGGCCGTCACCTGACCGAGGTCCTGACCCGCGCCTGGAACACCCTCGGCGGTTACATCCGCGCCCAGGCCATCGTGTCGTTCGTCGACGCGGTGCTCATCGGTCTGGCTCTGGTGATCCTGGGCGTACCGCTGGCGTGGGCGTTGGCCGTCATCACGTTCATCGCCGGGTTCATCCCCATCGTCGGCGCGTTCACCGCGGGTGCGCTCGCGGTCCTCATCGCCCTGGTCGCCAACGGCTTCACGACCGCGATCATCGTCCTGGTCGTGATCATTCTCGTGCAGCAGCTCGAGGGCAATGTTCTCCAGCCGATCGTCCAGTCGCGGGCGATGAACCTGCACCCGGGGGTCATCCTGCTCGGCGTGGCCGCGGGGAGCACGCTGTTCGGCATCATCGGCGCGTTCCTGGCCGTCCCGCTCCTCGCGGTACTGGCGGTCGCGCTGCGCTACATCAACGAGCAGATCGACCTGCGTACCGGTGATGTGACCGCGTCGGATCTGGCATCGGCGACAGACGAGGGACGTCTGACCGCGTGGCTCGCCGAGCTGTCGAGCTCGCGCTTCGCACCTCTGCGCAAGAGCAGCACCGCGATCATGGCCGGGATGATCGACGAGCGCCCCGACATCGCCGGGCCCCGGCGCCCGGTCCCCACCAGTGCGGGCGCAGGGGTCACCGTGGAGGCCGACGACGACGAGGTGGGCAGCGGCTCCACCACCGCCGCCCCGGGGTTGTCGGATGAACCCCCGCCGGCGGCGGGCCCCGTCGATCCGAAGGCGGTCGACGGCTACCGCCCGTCCCCGCAGGAGCAGGAGGCGGAGAAGCCCAACCCGCTGCGGCGGTTCGGCCGTTTCCTCGCCCGTCGGCTGGGCGGTTAGAGTCTTCTCCCGTGACCAGACGTAGGAGTGGACGGGTACCGGCAGACGAGCGGTCCGTGCTGTCCTCGACTCGGGGACTGCCGGCCTGGACCGCGGTCCTCCTGACGGTGGCGATCTCGCTGACCGGCGTCGCCATCGACTCGGTTTCCGGGGACCTCGGCGCGGGCTTCACGGTCGCGTTCTTCCTCGGCTGCGTGGTGTCCGTGCTCGCGGTCGCGCGGCGCTCGGTGTTCGTCGCGGGGGTGCAGCCACCGATCATCATGGCCCTGCTGGTCCCGCTGGTCTACGTCGTCTCCGGGGTCGGATCGGGCGCGGACGTCTTCTCGCGGTCCCAGCTCGTGTCGATCATCCTGCCGCTGGCGACCCGCTTCCCGCTGATGATCACCACCACCGTCGTGGTGGTGGCGATCGCCCTGATCCGTGCCCTGGTGCTGGAGCTGCGGCCGCGGGTCGCCCGCCCCGCGGCGCCGCCCGTCCAGCGCAGCGCCCCGGCACAC
>NZ_JAALDT010000124.1:0-4845 GCF_014144995.1 Dietzia sp. DQ11-71
CAGCGGGCCGGCGGTGGGCCGCGGGGCGCCCGGCGACCCCGCGCTCTACCAGGCCGTCTCGCTGCTGATCGACTACCCGACCGCCGAGCTGATCGACCGGCTGCCGCTCGTCCGCGAACTGGCCGGGGAGCGGGGCGCCGTCGCGCGGCCACTGCTGGGTCTGGTGGACCACCTGGAGTCGACCCCCCTCGACGAGCTGCAGTCGGAGTACGTGGAGACGTTCGACATGCGGCGCCGCTGCTGCCTCTACCTGACCTACTACCGGTACGGGGACACCCGCAAGCGCGGCACCGCACTCGTCGACTTCATCGAGGCGTACAAGGCGGCCGGTGCCGAACTCGGGGCCGGGGAGCTCCCCGACCACCTCGGCGTGGTCCTCGAGTTCGGTGCGCAGTGCGATCTCGACGGCTGCCGTGCGCTGCTCGTCCAGCACCGCGCCGGTCTCGAGTTGCTGCGGATCTCGTTGGCCGACCGCGGCTCGCCCTGGCTCGGCGCGCTGGAGACCGTCTCGGCCACCCTCCCGGCTATCGGCGGGCACGACCGCGACGCCGTCAGCAGACTCGTCGCCCAGGGGCCGCCCGACGAGGAAGTCGGCCTGGAGGCGTTCACCTCCTCGTCCTACCTGGAAAGCGGGGCCCGGCCATGATCGGAACGACTGCAGCCGAGGTGACGATCCTGGACATCTTCCTCTGGGTGATCCTGCCGTACGTGTGCCTGGCGATCTTCGTCGTGGGCCACTGGTGGCGGTACCGCTACGACAAGTTCGGGTGGACCACCCGTTCCAGTCAGCTCTACGAGTCGCGCCTGCTCCGCTGGGGCAGCCCGCTGTTCCACTTCGGCATCCTCTTCGTGGTCGGCGGCCACATCATCGGCCTGGTCATCCCCAAGTCGTGGACCGAGGCCGTGGGCATCAGCAACGACGCCTACCACTGGATCGCGGTGATCATCGGGGCGATCGCCGGCTTCTGCACCGTGGTCGGACTCGTGATCCTCATCTACCGTCGCCGCACGGTCGGGCCGGTCTTCTCCGCCACGACCGTCAACGACAAGGTCATGTACGTCTTCCTGGCCGCGACGATCTTCCTGGGCATGGCCAACACCATCGTCGGCAACATCCTCAGCCACTACGACTACCGCGAGGAGCTGTCGGTGTGGTTCCGAGGCATCTTCTGGTTCCAGCCCGATCCGGCACTGATGCTGTCCGCGCCCATGTCGTTCAAGCTGCACGCGATCGTGGCGTTCCTGCTGTTCGCCATCTGGCCGTTCACCCGGCTGGTCCACGTGTTCTCCGCGCCGATCGGCTACCTGTGGCGTCCCTACGTCGTGTACCGGTCGCGTCCGGCAGGCCAGTTCGGCAACCGCCCGTACCGCCGGGGCTGGATGCGCGAGGACGTCGGCGACGTGAGCCGCGAGATCGGCGCCGGGCGGGCCCGGTCCGGATCGAGCCGCGTACCACGTCATTGAGGTGACCCGGTCACGCAGCCCGACGCCCGCGCGACTGTCTCCGGGGTACTTCGCCATGGTCATGGCGACGGGGATCGTCGCCGTGGGAGCCGGGCAGCGGGGCTGGGAGACGGTGTCCGTGATCCTGATCGTGCTCACCGCGATCGAGTACGGGATCCTCGTGCTCCTCACCCTGTGGCGGCTGATCGCCTTCCGCGCCGAGGTCGTCGCCGACCTGCATGACTCCCGCACCGCGTTCCTCTTCTTCACGTTCGTCGCGGGGACGAACGTCCTCGCGGTGGCGCTCGCGGGGCGGCACCTGCTCGTGGCGTCCGTGGCGCTCCTCTGCGTCGGCGCGGCCGTCTGGATCGTGCTCGGCTACACGGTCCCCTGGGTCGCGGTCCTGTCCCGCGACGAGCGCCCCGTGGTCGCGGAGGCCAACGGCACCTGGTTCATCTGGGTCGTCGCCAGCCAGTCGGTGGCCGTCGCCGCGGCGACCCTGGAGCCCCACGTCGAGTCGGCCCGCGACGCCCTCGCGATCGTGGCCGTGGCGTCCTGGTCGGTCGGCGTCGTCCTCTACGTGGCGTGCGCGGTGTTCGTCTCGCTCCGGCTCATGCTCTACCCGCTGGATCCGCGGGAGCTCGATCCCCCGTACTGGGTCTCGATGGGGGCGGTGGCGATCACCGTCGTCGCCGGCGCACGGATCGTGGAGATGGCCAGCGCCCCGATGGTCGACGCCGTGCGAGGACTCGTCGCGGGCCTGGTCGTGGTGTTCTGGTGCTTCGCCACCTGGCTCATCCCGGCCCTGGTGGCGGTGGGGGTGTGGCGTCACGGGATCAAGAGGGTGCCGTTCCGATTCGAACCCACCTGGTGGTCGATCGTCTTCCCGCTCGGCATGTACGCCGTCGCGGGGATGTACCTCGGGCGGGCCGACGACCTGCCGATCGTCGCCTGGATCGGCGAGACGTGGATGTGGGTCGCGGTCGCGGCCTGGCTCATCGCGCTCGTCGGCATGATCCGATCCAGACTCCCGCGGGTCACGCGGGTCCCGACATGACGGGCCGGAGTGGCGGTGCCGAACCCGCCCCGCCGTCAGGGGCGGGACGGGTCGAACCGTCAGCGCCGGCGGTTGCGCATCTTCTCCGCGAACTCGCGGGCCTTGCGCTGGTTCTCGGGCTTCGAGGCCTCGCGCTTGACCACCTGTACGGCCTTGAGCGCGATCCCGCTCCTCAGTGCATTGCGTAGGAATGCCATCGTGTACCTCCATGTCCGGGGGCCGCCAGTCTAGAGTCGGTGGGCCCCTACCGCGACCGGTCGAGAGTGGAGTCCGAGGAGTACGGATATGAGAAGTGACGGCGACGCCCTGTGGCGCATCCTGTCGACCCGCCGCGACCATCGTCACTTCCACCCGACACCGGTCGCGCGGGAGACCATCGAGCGACTGCTCGAGGTCTTCGCGGTCGCGCCGAGTGTCGGACTGAGCCAGCCGTGGCACGTCACGGTGGTCGAGGACCGGGCCGTACGGGAATCCATCCACGCCGGCTTCTGCGCGGTCCGCGCCGCCGAGGCCGAACGGTTCGGCGGCGAACGCCGCGAACTGTACGACTCGCTCCGCCTGGAGGGCATCCTCCAGGCGCCCGTGGGCCTGGTGGTCAGCCATGTGCCGCCGCCGGGTCCGATCCTCGGGACCACCAGCGTCCCGGCGGCGACCGAGTACAGCGTGGTCGCCGCGATCACCCTGTTGTGGCTGGCGGTGACGGCGGAAGGCCTCGGTATGGGATGGGTGAGTCTCGTGGAACCCGGCCATCTCTCCGACAGCGTGCGGCTTCCGCCGGGCGCACGCCCTCTGGCCTACCTGTGCCTCGGGTACCCTGCCCTGGAGCTGGACGAACCACTGTTGCAGACCGTCGGGTGGGGACGTCGTTCCCCGCTGTCCGTCGACTGGGTCTGACCACGCCGGGGGACCGGGGTCAGGCCCGCTCGACCCCGACCTCGATGACGGTCCCCCACGGGTCGTCGAATCGCAGGACCGCGCCGTCGTGACGTGTCTCGATCCGGTGGTCGGCCAGTCGCTGCCGGAGTGCGTCGACATCGTCCGCGGTGGGCAGCTCGATGTTCACCCGGCCCAGGCCCAGGGCCGCCGCGCGCGGGCCGGCGCCGGCCGTGCCCCAGGTGTTGACCGCGATGTGATGGTGGTACCCGCCGGCGGCGATGAACAGTGCGGAGCCGACGTCGCTCATCACCTCGAAGCCGAGGGCGTCGACGTAGAAGTCGCGGGCTGTCCCGATGTCGCCGACCTGGAGGTGGACGTGCCCCAGTGCCGCGGACGTCCCGATCGACGAACCGGCGACCGGCGGGGTGAGGTGCGTGCGCAGGAAGGCGTTGGGGTCCAGCGGGTTGGTGGCCACCTTCAGCAACCCGTGGGGCTCGGTGGCCCAGGTGTCGCGGGGCCGGTCGGTGTACAGCTCGACACCGTTGCCCTCGGGGTCGTCGAAGTAGAACGCCTGACTGTAGAGGTGATCGGCGCTGCCGGTGAAGGATCTCGGCGCATGCCGGGCGACCGAGGCGACGGCCGCGGCCAGCGACGGCTCGTCGTCGAACAGCACCGCGGTGTGGAACAGTCCGGCCTGCCCCTGCCTGCGCGGCGGCAGCTCGGGCATGCGGCGCATCCGCACGATCGGTCGACCCGCCCGGCCGAGCACGGCGGTCTCGCCGGTCTGCTCGAGCACGTCCAGGGCCACGCCGTCGGCGTAGAACGCGATCATCGAGTCCAGGTCCCGGACCAGGAGTTCGACCGCGCCCATGCGCGTGTCCGCCGCGAGCAGGTCGTCGGCCGGGCGCTCGGCCAGGCTGCGGGGATCGGGGTTCTGGACGTAGACGGGCATGGTGCCCTCCTTGCTCTCGGCATCGCGGTTGCGTGATGTGTCATCTATATCAACCGGCCCACCCGCTCGCCTATTCCGTGATGCGTCACCCACCCCCGCGGGACCGCCGGCCGGGGCGCCTACTCCGGGGCGCCTACTCCGTGACGTCGAGGAAGCCCGCCGCGCCCTTCTCGGCGTCGGCGAACGAGTGGTCCACGAACGTGTAGCGCCCGGGCTCGACGAAGGTCATCTCCACGAACCCGCCCTGCGACGGGGCCAGGTCGAGCGCCTGTGCGCCCCCGTTCCCACCGCCGAAGGCGTCCCGCCCGTCCCGCAGCAGGTAGGCGCCCTCCTTGTACACGGTGTCGAACTGTGAGCCCACCACGTGGAAGCTCGTCCCGTCACTCGGTCCGGCCGCCACCACCCACACGCGCACGGTCTCGCCGACCCGGGCGGTCAAAGGGTCCCGCCGGTACTGGGTCGCGTGCCCGTTGAACATCACCAGGTCGGGCTGCCCGGCCGCGATCTTGCCGGAGTC
>NZ_JAALDT010000125.1:0-7384 GCF_014144995.1 Dietzia sp. DQ11-71
CCAGCACGTGCCCCAGGTGGGAGATCCGGGCGACGGCCGCGTCGTGGTCGGCGGAGGTCGCCGCGACCACCCGTGCGCCGCTGTCCAGCGCGAGCCGCGCAACTCGTCCCCAGGTGTCGGGGTCGGCGTCGTCGTCGGCCGCGATGAGCCACGTGGCGCCGCGGAACAGGTCGGGGTCGCCTGCGTCCCAACCGGAGTGGGCGGTGCCGGCCATGGGGTGCCCGCCGACGAACCGCGCCCCCAGTCCGTGACGCCGTACCGCCTCCAGGACGGGGCCCTTGACGCTGATCACGTCGGTGAGGGCGATCGTGGGTGCGTGCTCGGCCACCGCGCCCAGGACCGACTCGAGGGCGGGGAGGGGGACGCCGACGACGACGAGGGCATCCGACTCCGCAGCCCGGCGGAGTGTGGTGGGCAGATCCGTGGTGACGTCGAAACCGGCGGCGGTGGCGGCCTCGGCGCCGGCGGGGGAGCGGTTCCAGCCGAAGGTCCGATCGGGGCCGAGGGCCCGCAGGAGTGAGCCGCCGATCAGGCCGACCCCGAGCACGCACACGTCCGCCGTCACCGTCACCTGACAAGGTTCTCACAGCAGACTACGGTTGAGCTCATGCCCAGCAGCTCCGACCGACTCTCCCGCGACTCCGACGACGACTCGGTCACCGGCATCGCACTCGGGGTGGTCCAGGACGGCGGTTCCTGGCAGGTCACCCGACTGGACGACGCCGCTCTCACCAGTCTCGACGACGCGGCCCGGCAGGTCCGGTCGCTGCGCGCGGAGGGACCGTCGTTCGGTCTGGTCGACGTGGACCACGAGTTCTTCGTGATCCTGCGCCCGGGCCCGTCCGGGATGCGGCTCATGCTCTCGGACGCGACCGCGTCGCTGGACTACGACCTCGCCGCGGATGTGCTCGACGAGCTCAACGTGGACGTGCCCGACATGACCGACGAGGAGCTCGAGCAGACCGACCCGTGGGGTGAGGGCGACATGGCGATCCTCGACGACATGGGACTGCCCGCCGGGGTGCTGGAGATCATCGTCTCCGAGACCGACCTCTACGCCGACGAGCAGCTGCAGTCCGTGGCCGAGCGGATGGGCTTCGGCGACGAGTTCGAGCGGCACCAGCCCGACTCGTGAGCCACTGGTTGTGACGGCGCCGTGTCCGTGACCGCGGTGTGTCCGTGAACCGCGCCGGTTCGGTGCCCCCGGGGTCAGCGCACCCCGAACACCGGGGCTCCGCGCGGGTGGCCGACGAGATGCTGGTGAGGCGCGCCCTGACCGTGGCGGGCGGTACCCCGGCCGAGGACGTGCCCGTCGGCGCGCTGGTGCTGGGCCCCGACGGTCGGGAGTTGGCCGCCGCCACCAATCGGCGGGAGGCCGACGGTGACCCGTTCGCGCACGCCGAGGTGATCGCGCTCCGCGAGGCCGCGCGGGTCCTGGGCGACGGTTGGCGGCTGGAGGACTGCACTCTCGTGGTGACCCTGGAGCCCTGCACGATGTGCGCGGGGGCGGCGGTCGCGGCGCGGGTCGGCCGCATCGTCTTCGGAGCCTGGGAGCCGCGCACCGGGGCGTGTGGGTCGCTGTGGGACGTCGTCCGCGACCGACGTCTGGTGCACCGTCCAGAGGTGCGGGGTGGTGTGCTCGAGGACGAGTGTGCGGCCGTCCTGGAGGGTTTCTTCCGCGCTCGTCGATGACGGCGGCTGTGCCGGGGTCCGCGGCGGGGCGCCCGTCGGTGACCCGATCGTGACCCGCTCGCGGTGGAGGCCGGCCCGGCATCTCCGTACCGTGGGTCGTGAGAGGTGCCGGACCCCGGCGCCGCGATCGAGAGGAGCACCACATGGGAGTGGGAGACAAGTTCTCGAACAAGGCCGAGGAGCTGGGCGGCCGCGCCAAGGAGTCGGCCGGCGCCGCGACGGGAGACCGTGACCTGCAGGCCGAGGGCCAGGCCGACCAGGGCGAGGCCGGCATCAAGCAGGGTGCCGAGAAGCTCAAGGACAAGGCCAACGAGGCCGCGAGCAAGCTCACCGGCAACGACAAGTGAGTTGCAGCAGCTGACTCCTCGCCTCTGGCCTGGCGATTTTCGTCTGGGCCATGCGTGAAGTAGCCTAATCGGCGGTGGCGTGTCCGAGCGGCCGAAGGTGCAGCACTCGAAATGCTGTGTTGGGTAACCCCCAACCGTGGGTTCAAATCCCACCGCCACCGCCACGGGGAGAGCCCCGGATCTCGAGAGAGGTCCGGGGCTCTCGCCATTCCGCCCCCTCGCCCGTGCAGCCGCTCCCGCGCCTGTCCGTGCCGACTGCAGCCGCTCCCGCGCCATTCCGCCCCCTCGGCAGCCGCCCCTGACGATGGCGTCTCGCCTGCCCCGCGGTGGGTGCGAGACGCCATGGCGACGGGCGGCTGTGTGTGGGGCGGTGGGTGCGAGATGCCATGGCGACGGGCGGCTGTGGGTGGGGCAGGCGCGGGCGCAGGCGAGATGCGCTGTCAGGCGTGGCCGGAGGACTCCTCGGCGAAGTCGGGCAGTGTCACGACCGAGCTCAGGGTCGACAGTGCCGCATCGATCACCGTGTCCTGCGGCAGCCCCGACTCCTCACCCAGCAACGCCAACTCCTCGGTGCCGGCCAACCACGCCCGCGTGAGAGCGAGCGCCAGGGGGTCCGGGTCGTGTACCCCGAGGCTGTCGAGGATCCGCAGGCTGATCGTGCGGTGCATGCCGTCGACGACCTTCTCCAACGCCGGATCCACAGCCCTGCCGGACCGCAGGACCGCCACGTAGTTGTCCCGCCGCCGCTGGATGTAGCGCACCAACGCCGTGATGATCGCGCGCGTGCTGTCCTCGGCGTGCGCGCCCACCGGGATCTCGGTCAGCGACAGCACGTGGTCGGCCGCTGCACGCACGACCGCCGTGAGGTAATCCAGCTTGGTGGGGAAGTAATGGAAGAGCAGGCTGCGGGACACCCCGGCCCGCTCGGCGACGTCGTCCAGCGACAGGGCATGGAAAGGCACGGTCTCCAGCAAACGGATCCCCAACACGATCAGCTGGGAACGGCGCTCGTGCTTGGAGAGCCTACGGCCACCTGATGTGGTCATCGCCCCACCTCGTCGTCGTACTCTCGGGCGCGCACGTCGCGCCCTCCGACGCCGACGACTACGCCCCCCATGCCGACGTACCTCTCCATCTTAGGGTCACGTCCGCAATCCGCGACCGCCATGCCACGATGGAGTGATGCCGGACAACGCCACGCCCACCACCCGCGCGACCACCTTCGACGTGGGCGAGCGGATGGTCCTCGACGGGACGGCAGGCGGGCGGACGGGTGTCATCCACACTCCGCACGGTGACATCGCCACCCCGGCGTTCATCCCCGTCGGCACCAAGGCCACCGTCAAGACGCTGACCCCCGAGCAGGTCCGCTCCACCGGCGCCCAGGCCGTCCTGGCGAACGCCTACCACCTGTACCTGCAGCCCGGGCACGAGGTCGTCGACGCCGCCGGCGGGCTGGGGGAGTTCATGCGCTGGTCCGGGCCCACCTACACCGACTCCGGCGGCTTCCAGGTGATGAGCCTCGGGGTGGGATTCAAGAAGGTCATCGAGATGTCGGCCGGCGCCACACCGGACGACGCGGCCACCAACAAGGGGCAGGGCCGGCTCGCGAAGGTCGACGAGGACGGCGTCACCTTCACCTCGCACCTCGACGGGTCCCGGCACCGCTTCTCGCCCGAGGTGTCCATGCGCATCCAGCACTCGCTGGGCGCCGATATCCTGTTCGCGTTCGACGAGCTCACCACGCTGATGAACACGCGGAAGTACCAGGAGAGTTCGGTGGAGCGGACGCGGCGGTGGGCGCAGCGCTGCCTCGACGAGCACGAGCGGCTGTCGCTGGAGCGGGGGCACCGGCCGGGGCAGTCACTGTGGGGCGTGATCCAGGGAGCGCAGTTCGAGGATCTGCGGCGGCAGGCCGTGCGCGGGCTCGTGGAGATGAGCGAGCGCGCCGAGGCCGAGGGGCGACGAGGCTTCGGGGGCTACGGGATCGGCGGCGCGCTGGAGAAGGAGAACCTCGGAACGATCGTCGGCTGGTGCACCGAGGAACTGCCCGAGGACCGGCCGCGGCACCTGCTGGGGATCAGCGAGCCCGACGACATCTTCACCGCCGTGGAAAACGGTGCCGACACCTTCGACTGCGTCGCGCCGACCCGGCTGGCCCGCCACGGTGGGATCTACACGCTCGACGGGCGGGTCAACATCACCCGCGCCCAGTTCCGCCACGACCACACCCCGCTCGACCCCGAGGGGCCGTCCGAGGTGTCGCGCGAGTACAGCCGCGCCTACCTGCACCACCTGTTCAAGGCCAAGGAGTTCCTCGGCTCCACGCTGCTCACGCTGCACAACCTCGCCTTTGTGGTGCGGCTGGTCGACGAGGTGCGCGCGGCGATGGCGGCCGGGCCCGACGAGTACGTGGCCTACAAGGAGCAGTTCCTGGGGCGGTACTACTCGGGGCGGTGACGGAACGCCGAGCCGCTCCGGATGACAAGCTGAGCGCATGGCACACGACCGCAGGCTGACGTCCGAGGAGAACCTGGCACGTCGAACGGCCTACGGGCTCCACCCGGATTCCAAGACCGGGGCGCTGGCGCCGGTCAGCGAGGCGGCGATGGAGGCAGCGTTCAATCTCCTGGACAAGGCGTTGGCTAGAATGGTCGACGGGGCAGAAGAGGTGGCCGGAAAGCTGATCTCTCGCGCGGCCGCTCTACCGTTCGACGAGCACCTCGGCCTCTGGCCGGGGCCCTACACGGCCGACCAGATGTTGTTCGACTTCCTCTGTTCTGTCGCCGAAGACGCCTCCCTTGACCAGCAAGACCCGGACGACCACGACTACGTCGAGGGGCTCTACGACGACATCGTCCGCGTCGTCCCGCAGCTCGACGACAGGGAGGGCTCGGTCCTGCGGGACATCGTCGAGACGATCGTGTCCGATTCGAAGATTCTCGGGGTCAGCCGCGCGGAGTCGGAGGCCCTGGCGGCAGCGGTCAGGGATCTTCCCGACCCCGAGCCGGCGGAACGCGCGCTCAAGCTCGGCCGTGATGCGGATCTCGCCCAGCGGGAGGATCTCACCCGGCTGGTTCTCGGCGTGTTTCTCGCAGTGATCAAGGCCATGAATGAAGCCGACGGATTCCCGGGCGCATCGTTGTAGGGACCCGGGCCGCGTCGGGACGAAGAACCGGGGCTCGTCACTCGAAGTAGATCGAATGGTGCAGCGAGCAACCCGGATTGAACGGTGAGGCGCACGACGGGCAGGCGTCGGCGTCGAGGTAGCCGCTGATCGAGAGCGTCGAACGGCAGGCCCCGCACAGAATGGCGTGCTCGTCGAACCGGTCCGTCGGCCACGCCGAGATCGGGTGATCGACAGTCTCGGCGTGGCATCGGAAGCAGGGATAGAACTCGCCGCAGCAGTGGAATCGGATCGCGACGATGTCCAGCGGGCCGCGGTAGTGGATGCACCTGGTCTGGTCGTCGACCGTCGCGCCGAGCACCGTCACCGCGGCGGGTCGAGCGGCGTCGCGCCCGTCGTCTGCGTCCCGGTCAGCGGAGGTCATACCGCCGAGTGTGACAGGGCGGAACCCGATAGTGCAGCCTGATAGCTGGGCTCGCGCTTCTTGATCCACGCGATCACCACGTAGGTCACCGGCAGCAGGACCGCCTCGACGAGGGTCTTCCAGACGAAGCCGATGACGACGTAGTTCCAGTAGTCGCCCGAGCCGAGCACCATGCCCAGCGCCGGAGCCGCGATCGTGCAGAACACCAGCGTGTCGGCGAGCTGGCCGACCACGGTCGACCCCAGGAGCCGCGCCCACAGGCTCCGCTCACCGGTGCGGCGCTTCATCCACACCAGGACGTAGGAGTTGAGCAGTTCGCCCACGACGTACCCGGCCAGGCCGGCGAGGAAGAACTGCGGGATGACCCCGGCGACGGCCTCGAACGCCTCCTGGTTCTCGTAGAACGGCGCGGGGGGCAGGTGAACCGTGAGGCTGAAGCTCAACGCTGCCAGGGCCAGCACAGCGAAACCGGAGAGCACGACGCGGCGCATCGCCTTGAAGCCGTACACCTCGCTGATCACGTCGCCGAGCACGTAGGCCAGCGGGAAGAGCAGGAAGGCGCCGTCGGTGACGAGCCCGTCCATCGAGAGGAACCCGAGCTCGAAGCCCAGGTCGGGGAAGAGGAGGACGCCCTTGGTTCCGGTGACGTTGCTGATGAGCATCACGCCGACGAACAGGGCGATGAGATAGCCGTAGTACGGGCTGGCGACCGTGGCGAACACGGCACGGCCGGGGGAAGGCGCGGAGGCGGTGGAGGGGGTACTGGGCGCCGGCTCGGGAGTGTTCCCGTCCGGCCGCCCAGTCCCCAGTTGGTCGGAATTCTGCGAGGAAGTGGTCACGAACGACGATTATCCGCGCTCGCCCGCGGCGATGCCGAATCCCTACCCGCCGACCCGCCGACGGGCCGCAGCGCGCCGCGTCACCGTTGATCGACAAGTCGCTTCCGCACGCGTTGTGCGAGTGGGTCTGCGCGGAACGCTCTTTTCGATGGGGCGGTCGGGCCGGGCCGGGCGCGCGTCGGCCGATCAGGCCACCACCCAGGGGCCGGACCGCAAGGACTCGGTGGTGACCACCCCATGCAGCGCCTTGATCGAGTCCGCGCCCTCCGGCCCACCGAGTGAGGCCACGATCCGGGCGACCGCGGCCCTCGTCGTCGTCCCCTCCTGCGCCAGATCCGCGAGGGTCACCGCGCCGTCCCTCTTGGCCAGACGCTCACCGGCGGCGTTGACCGCGAGCGGCACGTGCACGTACTCCGGGTGCGGCAGGCCCAGCAGGTCGGCCAGATGGGCCTGGCGGGGAGTGGAGGAGAGCAGGTCCTCGCCGCGCACGACCTGGTCGACGCCCTGCTCGGCATCGTCGACGACGACGGCGAGGTTGTACGCCCACACGCCGTCGCCGCGGCGCAGCACCACGTCGTCGACGACCCCCGTGTACGGCCCGTGGACCCGGTCGGTGATCGTCAGCTCGTCGACCGTCGCGCGCAGTCGCAGCGCCGGCACCCTCCCCGGGCCGAGTGCCTCCCGGCGACGCTCCCGTTCGGCCTCCGACAGGTCACGGCACGTGCCGGGGTACGACCCGGGCGGGGAGTGCGGGGCGCGGGGGGCCTCGGCGATCTCGCGGCGCGAGCAGTAGCACTCGTAGACCAGGTCCTGATCGGCCAGCTGGTTCGCCGCCGCGGCGTAGGCGTGCCCCCGCTCGGACTCCCACATGATCTCGCCGTCCCAGTCGAGGCCGGTCGCCGCCAGGTCCGCCAGCTGACGCTCGGCCACCCCGGGGCGCGCTCGGGCGGCGTCG
>NZ_JAALDT010000126.1:0-9067 GCF_014144995.1 Dietzia sp. DQ11-71
GCCCACCGAGTGGGCTCGGCGACGAGGTGGTCGCCCAACGCGCTCGAGGATCCGAGCAGCCCCAGCAGCCGCGCCCGGAGCCGCGAGTCGGACCGCAGCGCGGCGTCCAACGCCGCGACGTCGGCACCGGCGCGGGCGGAACCGCTCTCATCGTGGGACTCGGCGGTGAGTGATTCGTGGAGCCGCACCAGGGCTCCCAGGGCGAGGTCCGGGTCCGGAGCCCGGGACAGCGACCACAGCACCGGGACCGCGTCGTCGTCGGTCCACCCCAGGTAGTCGAGCCAGTCCGCGGCCCGGTCGTCGAGCAGCCCGAGGCGGCCCGGGCTCGGTAACCGAGGGCGCGAGGAGTCCCTGCTCACGATGCCGCCCCCGGTCACAAGTTGAGGTAGTGCCGCAGCTCGTACGGGGTCACGTCGTTGCGGTACTCGCGCCACTCGCGCCGCTTGTTGCGCAGGAAGAACTCGAAGACGTGCTCGCCGAGCGCCTCGGCGACGAGCTCGGACTCCTCCATGGCGTCCAGCGCCTGCTCGAGGCTGCCGGGGAGGTCGGTGTATCCCATCGCCCGCCGCTCGCGCCGGCTCATGGTCCACACGTCGTCCTCGGACTCCGGCGGCAGCTCGTACCCCTCCTGGACGCCCTTGATCCCGGCGGCGAACATCACCGCGTAGGCCAGGTAGGGGTTGCAGGCCGAGTCCGGGCTACGCACCTCGATGCGGCGCGAGGACGCCTTGTTGGGCGTGTACATGGGCACACGGACCAGCGCCGACCGGTTGGCCCGGCCCCAGGTGGCCGCGGTGGGGGCCTCGCCTCCGCCGATGAGTCGCTTGTACGAGTTGACCCACTGGTTGGTCACCGCTGAGAACTCGGGCGCGTGGGTGAGGATGCCCGCGACGAACGACTTCGCGGTATCGGACAGCTGGTACTCGTCGTCCGGGTCGTGGAACGCGTTGGCGTCGCCCTCGAACAGGCTCATGTGGGTGTGCATGGCCGAGCCCGGGTGGTCACGCAGGGGCTTGGGCATGAACGACGCCCACACCCCGTTGTTCATGGCCACCTCCTTGACCACGTAGCGGAACGTCATGATGTTGTCCGCCATGCTCAGGGCGTCGGCGTAGCGCAGGTCGATCTCCTGCTGACCCGGCGCGCCCTCGTGGTGGGAGAACTCCACCGAGATGCCCATCGCCTCGAGCGCCTCGATCGCGTGGCGCCGGAAGTGCGGGGCGGAGTCGTGCACGGCCTGGTCGAAGTAACCGCCGTTGTCGGTGGGCACCGGCTCCGCGCCGTCCGTGTCCAGGTCCTTGAACAGGAAGAACTCGATCTCGGGGTGCACGTAGCACGAGAACCCGAGGTCGGCGGCCTTGCTGAGCTGACGGCGCAGGACGTGCCGGGGATCCGCCCAGCTGGGGCTGCCGTCCGGGTTGAAGATGTCGCAGAAGATGCGCGCGGAGTGCTGCTTGCCGTCGGCGTGGGCCCACGGGAGCACCTGGAAGGTCGACGGGTCGGGCTTGGCGACGGTGTCCGCCTCCGACACCCGGGAGAAGCCCTCGATGGCGGAGCCGTCGAAGCCGATCCCCTCCCCGAAGGCGCCCTCGAGTTCGGCCGGCGCCACGGCGACCGACTTGAGGGTGCCGAGGACGTCGGTGAACCAGAGCCGGACGAACCGGATGTCGCGCTCTTCCAAGGTCCTGAGAACGTACTCCTGCTGGCGGTTCATGCGCTCCAACCTAGTGCCTGTCGTGTTACGAGCGTGTGACATCCGCCCGCTCCGACGCCCACCGGACCTCTGGGTGCCGGTCGTGGCAGACTCGTCCGCGACAGCGCACGGATCCCGCCGCGCACGTCACCGCCCCCTGTCCACCCGGGTACCGGCGCTCCAGCCGGCCTCGAGGTCACCGAAGGAAGGCCACACTCCCATGAGCGACACCCCCGACTCCCCGGTCTACGGCGCCGGCGGCGCACCGGACCAGACGCCGAAGGGCGACGGGCCGCAGGGCCTGACCCGGGTCACCCGTCTGCACCACCTCGCCGAGCTCAAGGCCGCCGGTGAGCCGTGGCCGATGCTCACCGCCTACGACTTCGTCTCCGCGCGGTTGTTCCAGGAGGCCGGGATCCCGGTGCTGCTCGTCGGCGACTCTGCCGCCAACGTGGTCTACGGCTACGACACGACGGTCCCGGTGACCGAGGACGAGATGATCCCGCTGGTGCGGGCCGTCACCCGCGGCGCCCCGAAGGCGCTGGTCGTCGCGGACCTGGTGTTCGGTAGCTACGAGGCCTCGCCGACGCAGGCCGTGGCCGCGGCCACCCGCATGATGAAGGAGGGCGGCGCCCAGGCCGTCAAGCTCGAGGGCGGCGTGCGGATGGTCCCGCAGATCAAGGCGATCGTCGACGCCGGGATCCCCGTGATGGCGCACATCGGGTTCACCCCCCAGTCGGTCAACGGCCTCGGCGGGTTCCGCGTCCAGGGACGCGGGGATGCCGCCGATGAGCTGCGGGCTGACGCCAGAGCCGTACAGGAGGCCGGGGCGTTCTCCGTGGTGATGGAGATGGTGCCCGCCGACCTGGCCCGCGAGGTCACCGCCGAACTGGACATCGCGACCGTCGGCATCGGCGCCGGTAACGGCTGCGATGCGCAGGTGCTGGTGTGGCAGGACATGGCCGGCCACGGCACCGGGCGGACGGCGAAGTTCGTCAAGCGCTACGCGCAGTTGGCCGACACCCTGCGGGACGCCGCCCGCGAGTACGGCGACGAGGTCCGCTCGCGGGCCTTCCCCGGCCCCGACCACTCCTTCTGATCGTGACGACACCCGCGTCCGAGCCCGGCCCGAGCGGCGGACGTCGCTCCCCCTATCCGAGGATCGAACCCCACGAGAGCGGGCTGCTCGACGTGGGCGACGGCCAGGAGCTCTACTGGGAGTGCTCGGGGAATCCCGATGGCGCCCCGGTGGTGTTCGTCCACGGCGGACCGGGCGGCGGGACCCACCCCGAACACCGGCGCATGTTCGACCCGGCCGCCTACCGGATCATCCTGGTCGACCAGCGGGGATGCGGCAGGAGCGCCCCGCATGTCGCGGACGGGGCCGACCTGTCGGTCAACACCACCTGGCACCTGGTCGCCGACCTCGAGCGGGTGCGGGAGCACCTCGGGGTCGAGACGTGGCTGGTCTTCGGCGGATCGTGGGGCTCGACACTGGCGCTGGCCTATGCCCAGGAGCATCCCGAGCGGGTCCGCGGCCTGGTCCTGCGCGGGATCTTCCTGTGCCGCCCGTCGGAGATCGACTGGTTCTACCGCGGCGGCGCGGCGCACCTGTTCCCCGACTTCTGGGAGGACTACCTCGCTCCGTTGATCGCCGCGGACGGCGCAGAGGCGGTCCGGCGGCCGGGTTACGACCACGTGGCCGCCTACCACCGGCTCCTGCACTGCGGCGACCCGCGCGTAGAGCTCGAGGCGGCCCGCGCGTGGACCACGTGGGAGACCTCGACGTCGACACTCCTCCCCCGCCCGGCTGGGGTCGTCGGCGACCCGGACCGGTTCGCGCTGGCGTTCGCGAGGATCGAGAACCACTACTTCGTCCACGACGCGTTCCTGCGGGGCCGGGCGATCCTGGACCGGATGGACCGGATCGCCCACCTGCCCGCCGTGATCGTCCACGGCCGCTACGACGTGGTGTGCCCGGTCGCAGGCGCGTGGGAGCTGCACGCGGCGTGGCCGGGTTCGGAGCTGCACATCGTCCCCGACGCGGGGCACGCGATGGCCGAACCCGGCACGACGCACCACCTGCTGGAGGCCACGGACCGCTTCCGTCCCTGAGGAGCCCGGGCCGGGCGTGCTCCTGTCAGCGAATCAGACCACCCCGAAGCGGCGCGACATCGCGACCGTTCCCTTCTGGTAGCCGGTCGGGAACAGCCGGACCAGGGCGTCGAGCAGGTGGGCGTCGACCCCCACCAGCACGCGCGCCCTACGTCGCTCGACGCCGTCGAGGATCACCCGCGCGGCCGTCGACGCCTCGGTGCGCGCGAACTTCGCGTCGAAGATCGCGGCGAAGTTCGCGCTGTCCAGCCCCTCGGCCGCGCCGGCGCTCCGGGCGACGGCGGTCTTGATCCCGCCCGGGTGGACGCAGGTGACGTCGACGGGGTGCCCGGCCGCCATCATCTCCATCCGCAGGGACTCGGTGAACTGCTGGACCGCCGCCTTGGCCGCGTTGTAGGCGTTCTGGGTGGGCACGGACAGGAACGCGAAGATGCTCGAGATGTTGACCAGGTGGCCGTCGCCGGAGGCGATGAGGTGAGGGAGGAACTCCTTGGTGCCGTGCACGACGCCCCAGTAGTCGACGTCCATCACGCGGGCGATGTCCTTGTAGCCGGACTGCTCGACCGCCCCGGTGAACGCGATGCCGGCGTTGTTGACGACCAGGTGGACCACGCCGAAGTGCTCGGCGACCGCCCCCGCGTACTCGGCGACCATCGCCTGTTCTGTGACGTCGAGGCGCTGCGAGTGCACGTCGGTGGCGCCGTCACCGCGCGCGAGGTCGACGGTCCGGGCCAGTCCGTCTGCGTCGATGTCGCTCAGTGCCAACCGGGCGCCGCGCCGCGCGGCCTCGCGCGCCAGTTCGCGCCCGATCCCCGAGCCGGCGCCGGTGACGACGACGACCTTGCCGTCCATCCGCCAGCGGGGGCGGCGGGCCAGTGACCCGACTGTGCCGAACAGTCTGCCGATCGGGGCGCTCACCGGAGGGCCTCCTGCCCGGTACGCGTCGCGGCCGTGTCGTCGGCCGCGGTCCGCCGGTAGGCGCTCAGGTCGAACTCCCGGGTCTGGTTGCGGAAAGTGAAGGTGTAGTCCGGCCACACGGCCGGCGCGTTGCCCTTGTCGTCGAGGTACCAGCTCCGGCAACCGGTCACCCACACGGTCTCGCCGGTGCTGTCGCGCAGTTCGCGGTTGTACGCGTCCTGGACGGCCGCACGCACCTCGACGGTCTGCAGGCCGCGGTCCCGCATGGTGCGCAGCGCGTCCACGAGGTAGTTGAGCTGGGACTCGATCATGTAGATCATCGACGAGTGCCCGAGTCCGGTCGCGGGGCCCACCAGGACGAACAGGTTGGGGTAGCCGGCGACCGTGGTCCCCTTGTAGGCCTCCATCCCCTCGCTCTGCCACTTGTCCGCCAGGGTGCGCCCGTCCGTTCCGCGGACGCGCTCGAAGAACGGTGAATCGGTGACGTGGAAGCCCGTGGCCACCACCAGGACGTCGGCGGGGTGCTCGGTTCCGTCACCGGTGACGATCCCGCCCTCGGTGACGCGGGTGATCGGCTCGGTGACCACGTCGACGTTGTCCCGGGACAGTGCCGGGTACCAGGTGTTGGACAGCAGGATGCGCTTGCACCCGATCTCGAAGTGCGGGGTGAGCCGCGCGCGCAGGGCACGGTCGCGCACCTGCATCGCCAGGTGTGCCCGTCCAAGCGCCTTGATGGGTGCCAGCGCCGCGCGGGTGCGGGTCAGGCCCACCACCTGGAACTCGCGGCTGGCGTACTGCAGGGCCCGCACCGCGCGCTGCAGCCCGGGCACCCGGCGGTACAGCGACCGCTCGAACCGGGGGTACTGCCGGTCCATCCGGGGCAGGACCCAGGGCGCGGTGCGCTGGTAGACGTCGAGGTGCGCCACGGTCGGGGCGATGGACGGCACCACCTGGATCGCCGAGGCGCCCGTGCCGATCACCGCGACTCGCTTGTCGGCCAGCGTCACCGAGTGGTCCCAGCGGGCGGTGTGGAAGACGGGCCCGGCGAAGTCGCCGACGCCGTCGATCTCCGGGAGCCTGGGCTCGCACAGTGCGCCGACGCCCAGCACCACCACGCGGGCGTCGTACTCCTCCTCGCTGGTGCGCACCGTCCACCGGCCGCGGGACTCGTCGTAGTCCACCGAGGTGACGTCGACGCCGAAGCGGATCTTCTCGCGCACGCCGGCCTCGTGCGTGACCTTCCGGATGTAGTCGTAGATCTCGCCCTGCGGCGAGAAGGCCCGTGACCAGTCGGGGTTGAGGGCGAAGGAGTACGAGTACAGGTGGGACGGGACGTCGCACGCCGCGCCCGGATAGCTGTTGTCGCGCCACGTCCCGCCGACGTCGGGGCCGCGTTCGAGGACGACGAGGTCGTCGAAGCCCTCCTGCGCGAGCCGGATGGCGGCACCGAGCCCGGAGAACCCCGCCCCCACCACCAGGACGTCGACGATTTTCGGCTGATCCACAATCTCTCCCTTACGACGAACGTGTGACCGTAGCCACTGACCTTACCCGCCGGTAAGTCCGGAAGGGGCGGCGCTCACTGCCGGTGTTCATCCTTTACTGATACAACCGGACCATGACGATCAACGAGACCGTCGAGGTCGAGAGCAAGTTCGAGGTCGACGAGCACACCCCGCTGCCCACGGTCGACGCCCTGGCGCCTCTCGTCGCGGACGTCCCGGTGGAGCACCAGCTCTCCGCCACCTACTACGACACCGCCGACCTCTCGCTCACCCGGCACAAGGTCACACTCCGGCGCCGCACCGGCGGGGACGACGAGGGTTGGCACCTCAAACTGCCCGACCGGGCGGGACGCGTCGAACTGCAGGCCCCGCTCGGCGACGGCGACCCCCGTGACGACGTCGTCCCCGCGGAGCTCGTCACGGCCGTCGCCGGGCTGGTCCGCCGTCGGCCCCTCGAGCCCGTCGCCCGCATCGACAACCGCCGGCAGGTCCTCACGCTGCGGGACCCCGACGGGGCCGCGGTGATCGAGTTCTGCGACGACCGTGTCTCCACCGAGTCGTTCGTCGCCGGCGGATCAACGGCGGGATGGCGGGAATGGGAGACCGAACTGGTCGATCCGGCGCGACCCGATGCACACGATCTCCTCGCGACCGTCGCCGCCGCCTGCGCGGACGCCGGGGCTCACGCCTCGTCGTCGTCGTCCAAACTCGCCCGCACCATCGGCCCACTCCCCGACCTCTACGAGCGCGGCGTCTCGCCCGTGCGCGACGCCCTTGTCCAGGACCTGCAGCAACTCCTCGACCACGATCCGGCGGCCCGGCGCGTCACCGTGGTGGGCGTCCACCAGATGCGCGTCGCGGTCCGTGGCCTGCGGAGCACCATCAGCTCGTACGCCGACGAGCTCGGGGCGGAGACCGCCGGCACCGACATCGACCCGGCCGCGCTCCTCGCCGAGCTCAAGGAACTCGCCGCGGTGCTGGGCAAGGCCCGGGACATCCAGGTGGTCGACCAGCGACTCGGGGCGCTGGCAGCCGACTACCCCGAGGACGTGGTGACCGCACGGACCCGGCATCTCCTGCGCACCGAGTTGGACTTCGAGGAGCAGCGCGCGGGCGAACGCGTCACCGCGGCGCTGCTCTCCGACCGGTACCTCGACGTGGTCGACCGACTCCACGAGCTGGTCCGCGTCGCCGGCACCGGCCCTGCCGCAGTGGGGGGCGGGGCGTCGTCGAAGGGCGGTGCTCCGTCGAAGGGCGGTAGGAAGCGGCGCGAGGCCGAGGAGACACTGCTGCGCGGGGTGGACCGGCAGTTCTCCAAGTTCACCAAGATCCGCACTCGCACCGAGCGCGACCTGGACTCCCTCGATCTGACGCTGGCCCAGCGGGAGGAACTCACCCACGTCGTGCGCAAGCGCGCGAAGGCACTGCGCCGCAACGTCAGTGCGGTGCCGAACACGGAGGACCTCACGGTGGCCCCGCTGCGTACGGCCTGCGACCGGCTGCACACGGTGCTCGGGGACGTCCAGGACAGCGTCACCACCCGGCAGTGGATCCGGCGCATCGCGCGGCGGGCCGAGTTCGCCGGTGAGTCGACGTTCGGCCTCGGCGTGCTCTTCGAGCACGAGCGGGCGTTCTCCGAGCGCACCCTCGAGGGGTTCGAGAGCGACGCCGCGGCGGTCACGGCCGCCTATCGCGAACTGTCCGAGTCACGGCGTGCGGCACGGCGGCGCCGGAAGAAGAAGGACAAGAAGAAGAGCGGCAAGAAGAAGGGCGGGAAGAAGTAGGACAGCCCGGCTCGACCTCCCGGGCTCGTACTAGTCGTCCTGGGCGTCCCAGGCCTCGTTGCGGGCCTTCGCCTTGACCAGCGCCGCCTCGGCCTCGCCGCGCGTGGCATAGGGGCCCATCCGGTTGTCCCAGTTGGTCACCTTGCCTTGCTGCGCCTGACCTGTGGCGATGTCGTAGTACCACTGTTCGTCCGACACGGTGGGCCTCCTCGGTTCGACGCGACGGGCTTGTCACCTCGGACCCTACTATCCGGGTCCGGACCCGCCACCGCGCGCCGCAGCACCGCCTGCCGGGAACGGGGCGAACGAGCCGGCCTGTAAGCCGGATCCTGTGCCCTCCGCGGGCGGAGGGCGACGACCATCCATCTGGGCACTCCGTCACCGGGTACCTCGAGCGGTCCACCCGCGGACTCGGGCGAGCAGCCCTCCCGTGCATTGCTGCACGCCATCCGCGCAGCCGCACCGCGAGCGGTGCGACCTTCGACCTTGCTCCGGGCGGGGTTTACCTAGCCGCCCCGGTCACCCGGGGCGCTGGTGCGCTCTTACCGCACCGTTTCACCCTTACCGCGCCCGCAGGCGCGGCGGTCTGTTTTCTGTGGCACTGTCCCGCGGGTCACCCCGGGTTGCCGTTAGCAACCGCCCTGCTCTGTGGAGTCCGGACTTTCCTCGGGCCGGGGCCTGGCCACCGATAGCGCCGGTTCCCCTGTCCGCGGCCGTCCGGCCGACTCGTTCGCCCCAGGGAGTCTAGTCGCCCGCGCGGGCCGGTCGGGGTGCGGGCTCAGACGAGGTGGGAGGTGTCGTTGACCAGGTGAACCGAGGTCGGCCCGTCGGAGTAGAAACGCACGTCGGAGACGGAGGCGAGGTCCAGGTGCAGCCGGAACAGCAGCTCGTCACCGGCGCCCAGGCCCGCCCGGATCGCCAGTTTGATGGGGGTGACGTGGCTGACGACGGCGACCACGCCGCCGGGGCGGTCGGCGACGATGCGCCGCAGTCCCCGCTCGACGCGCGCCCGCACCACGGCGAAGCTCTCGCCGCCCGGGGGCGCGGTGGCG
>NZ_JAALDT010000127.1:0-2464 GCF_014144995.1 Dietzia sp. DQ11-71
GTCGTGACCGCCGCGGGCGCACCGGGTCCCGGCACGCCGTCCACCGGCACGGTCCGTACGGTCCTGGTCACCGGCGCCGGCCGCGGGATCGGCGAGGCCACCGCGCGCCGGTTCGCCGACGCCGGCTACCTCGTGGGCGCGTACGACCTCCAGCCCTGTGCGTGGGCCGAGGGAGACGAGCGGATCGTCACCGGTTCGCTCGACGTCACCGATCCCGCCGCGTGGGAGGCCGCTCTCACCGAGTTCACCGCCCGTAGCGGTGGCGCGCTGGACGTGCTGGTCAACAACGCCGGCCTGCTCTACGGCACTCCGTTCATGGACGCGAGTTTCGAGCAGGACGCCGCGCTGGTGGACGTCAACGTCAAGGGGGTGCTCTACGGCTGTCGCGCCGCGTTCCCGTTCCTGGAGAAGTCCGCCACCCCGACCGTGGTGAACCTCTGCTCGGCGTCGGCGATCTACGGCCAGGCCGAGATGGCGACGTACTCGGCGACCAAGTTCGCGGTCCGCGGGATCACCGAGGCACTGGACCTGGAATGGGCCTGCCACGGCATCCGGGTGTGCTCGGTGTGGCCGCTGTACGTGGGCACCGGAATGCTCGAGGGCGTGAACACCACCGGGATGCGCACGATGGGCGTGCGCCTCACGGAGGGCGACGTCGCCGGCGAGATCCTCGACCTGGCCGAGCAGACGGCGCGTGAGCCCTCCGGGGTGTTCGGCAGGATCCGCCGGGCGCTGGGCCGCGAGGTCCACCGGCCGGTCGGGAAGCAGGCCACCGCCATGTACCTGGCCTCGCAGGTCGCCCCCAGCCGACTCGTCAAGCTGTCCAATCAGCGCCTGACCTCGTGACGGCGGCGGGCCCGACCGAGTGGGGCGAGGGCGCGGTCGGCGTCGGTCCGTGGGAGCTCGAGCATCCCGGAGAGCCGCGCCCGGCCGGCGACCGGTGGGATCCCGACCTCCTGGACGCAGGCGACCGCCGCAACGTGGTCGACCGCTACCGATACTGGCGCCGCGAGGCGATCGTCGCCGACCTCGACACCCGTCGGCACCCCTTCCACGTGGCCATCGAGAACTTCGGCCACGACGCCAACATCGGCACCGTCGTGCGCACCGCCAACGCCTTCCTGGCCGCCGAGGTGCACATCGTGGGCCGCCGCCGCTGGAACAGGCGCGGGGCCATGGTCACCGACCGCTACCAGCACCTGCGCCACCACGCCGACGTCGGCGCCCTCATGGAGTGGGCCCGCTCCGAGGGGCTGCCGGTCGTCGCCGTCGACAACCTCCCCGGTGCCGAGCCCCTCGAGACCGCGAGCCTGCCGCGCGACTGCGTCCTGCTCTTCGGACAGGAGGGGCCCGGGGTGAGCGAGGACGCGCGCCTGCGGGCCGCGAAGACCGTCTCGATCGCACAGTTCGGCTCGACCCGCTCGATCAACGCCGGCGTGGCCGCCGGGATCGCCATGCACGCCTGGATCCGCGAACACGCCGCCCCGGCCTGATCGCCATCTCGCCCGCCCACCGCGCCCGCCTGCCCGAAACTCACGCCTATTGATTTTCGATAGGTACAGGTCCATAGTCGGTGTATGAACATCGAAAAACGAGCGGTCCTGCCGCTGCGGGCGTGCCTGGTGGTGCTGTTCGCGATACTGGTCCTGCTGCAGACCATGTCCCTGCCCGGGCAGTTCGCGCACATGGCCGAGACGTCACCGGGCGACGCGCACCTGCGGTGGCCGCTGACGGCCGTATCGATCTACTGGGTGGTGTGCATCCAGGTCGTGGTGGTGGCCACCTGGAAGCTGCTCTCGATGGTCAGGGCCGACCGCATCTTCACGGACGGGTCCCTGGTCTGGGTCGATGTGATCCTGGGGGCGATCGTCGCCGCCTGGGCGATGCTCGTGGTGGTGCTCGTGCTGGTCGGCATCAACGCGACTGATCCCGGCCTGCCGCTACTGCTCTTCCTCGTCGTCGTCATCATCACGGTCGCCGCGCTGCTCATGGTCGTCATGCGCGCGCTCCTCCGGCAGGCGACCTCCCTGCGCTCCGAGATGGACACGGTGGTTTGATGCCGATCATCGTGCGGATCGACGTCGAACTCGCCAAGCGCAAGATGAGCGTCGGAGAGTTCGTGGAGCGGGTGGGATTGACGCCCGCCAATGTCTCGGTGCTGAAGAACGGTCGGGCCAAGGCCGTGCGGTTCAGCACGCTCGAGGCGATGTGCCGGGTGCTCGAATGCCAGCCCGGCGACCTGCTCGAATGGGTCGAGGAATGAAGCGCCGGGTGCACTTCCTGCTGGTCCTGGCCGCAGTGCTGGCCATAATCGCGCTGTGGGCGACGGCGGTCGTCCTCGGTGAGGCCGACGACTCCCCGGGTCTGCAGGGGATCGGGGTGCTCGTGGTGATCGGTGCCGCGGTCGTCGCGCTGCGCTGGCGCGGGCCGCGCTGATCGGCGCATGCCCGGCCCCGGCCCCGGC
>NZ_JAALDT010000128.1:0-24578 GCF_014144995.1 Dietzia sp. DQ11-71
CCGTCCGACCGCTACCCGATCATCAGAACCGCGCTTTCAGAAAGGCGTCCCAAACAGCCCCGGCCACTTGCGCGCCGGAAATGCCGGCTCGGTTAGTGGGAGAGCGGCCAGAGCTCGGAAACTCGACAGTGAAACTTGCATCTCGGCCGGGCCCGTCACTGTGCGCTCGAATGTTCCCGCCGTGGGCTTCGACGAGTGCGCGAGTGATGGTCAGGCCGATACCGCTGCCGCCACTGGGGCGCTCAGTCCTCGTAGACGAAGGACACGGACCATTCGCCGTTGAGGATCGACGGCTCACCGGCTTTGTCATAGAAGATCGGGACCGACCGGATGGCTAGGCCCTCGATGGGGCCATGCTCCGGGGTGCTCACCGGAATGAGTAGCTCGCCGGCACCGCCAGCCTCGACGATGTACTCGTTGGTACCGCCCTGACGCACCTCGTAGACGTTCATCGTCGACTCGCGCAGCTCGGTGGACAATCGGACGGTCAGTGTGTGCTCGCTGCGCACCACGAATTCGGGCACCGGGTTGGTGAAGGAGTTGCCGTCCAGGTCGGTCGCGGTGAAGGGCAGAGCCTTGACGGTGCTGCGGTCGGTGGCCACGGTGATCTCCGACAGCACACCGAACCGGGCTTCCGACCCCTTCCACGCCCCCAGGATGGCGGCGATCATGATGATCATCCACGCCAGGATCGCCCAGGTGGCCGGGCGGACACGGCGGCCGGTCAGTTCGGATTCATTGCGGGAGCTCACAGTTTCGTTCTGCCGATCTCTTCGTAGTCGGACTCAGGGAGCCACCGGCTTCCCCGAGGTGCCGCGAACGGTTCCACCTAGCCCAGTGTGGTTACCCGGCTCGCCTCGCACGGTGCCAAAAAGCGTCTCCTGCCCGAGTCGGACCGGGGCGATAGCCGGCCCCGTTTCTTTCATTTCGCGGAGTTGGATGCTGCGCTTTCTAAAGCAGATATCGAGGCTGCGAAGTGCTCCTCAACCGTTCAGTTCAGGCCAGCATAGGAGTGCAGACCGGAGACCACGATGTTGATAAAGAACAGATTGAAGATGAGCACCGCAAACCCGGCGAGGTTGATCCAAGCGGCCTTCTTGGGGCCCCAGCCACTGGTGGCACGGGCGTGCAGATAGCCGGCGTAAAGGACCCAAGAGACGAAGGAGGCAGTCTCTTTGGGGTCCCAGCCCCAGAAGCGACCCCACGCGCCCTCGGCCCAGACAGCGCCCAGCAGGATGCCCACGCTGTAGATCGGGAATGCGATCACAGCGGTGCGATAGGCCAGTCGGTCGAGAGTGTCGGCATGCGGTAGTGGGCGGGAAAGCCCAGAGCTCCAGCCCGTTTCCTGACCCTGCGGTTGCCACACCCGGATCAGGTACATGATCGAGGCGACGCCGGATATCAGCAGTATGGCCGATCCCAGCGAAATGATCGAGACGTGGATGGGCAGCCAGTACGACTGCAGTGCCGGCACGACGGGAGCGGCTTCGGAATACAGGTTGGTGCCGCCGAAAAACAGCAGGATAAGAACCGGTACCAGTACGAATGGCCAGGCCACCTGTAGGGCCGGCTTGCGCAGGAAAATCAGCCCGGCGCCCACGCCCAGCAGCGTGGTGGCCAGAATGAACTCGTACATGTTGCCCCACGGGAAGCGACCTGTGGCCACCCCGCGCAGGATCAGCGCAGCCGCTTGGAAGAGGAAGGCGATGATGATGAATAGCTGTGCGATCCGTGCCCAGCGGACACTGCCTGCGGACTCACGGTCCTCGTCTCCGGTGTCGGTGAGAGAGGTTGATTCTGTAAGCCCGGGCCCACCGGCACCCACTAGGTTCCGGCTTGATTTAGTCACGTTGGCTACCCGGAATCCGGCGTAGTAGATCAACGATGCGACAAGCGCCAGCACGTATAGACCGAACGCGGACCTATACGCCAGGTCGCTGTAGGTGGAGAGCGTCTCGTTGACAGGCAGTCCCTGCGCGAGAATTACAGTGTTCACCGGATGTTGTCCTTCCACGAAGCGTCGGGGTCGTCGCCTCGACTAGATGCAGTGTCGCTAGGGGGCAAGACGGGTGTAGCAGTAGCAATGGTGGCCAGCCGGTCCCGGAGGTCGTCGAATTCCCGGCCCCAGCCCGATCTGTCCGTCTTGGCGAGGCCGCCCAGGTCGACGCGGGTCGCCTGGGCCTCGTCGACAATGATCCGTGCCCAGATCCTTCGGCGACGGACCATCAATGACAGGACGAGTCCACCCACCATGACGGCAGCGAACACGCCAACCCAGATTTGAGTAGGGTCCTCCGAGACCTGGATGTTGATGAACTCGTCGGCTCCGTCGAAGCGAACCTCGGTGCCATCGGGCAGGGTCGTGGATTCGCCGGGCATGAGGTTGACGCGGGCCCTACGCTCCAACGCGCCCGACTCCATTAGGTCGGGGTCCAGCGAGAAGATCGACTGTGCGCCGCCATTGTCCAGGCCGGCGTTGCCCTGGTAGACGTCGATCGCCACCGCCGGGTCGTCCATCCGCGGGAAACGGGAGCTGAGTATGTTGCCGTCGAACGAGGCGGTCGGGGCGAACAGCCCCTGGATGGCGATCTGCTGCTCAAGGCGGTCGTCGATGTCCGGGTACATGCCGGCTGGCGGATCAAAGCGCATGATGCCGGAGGAGAGAAAAGTCAACAGGTCCGTCGGTTGCCACTGCACTGTGTCTGTACGGGTCTCGCCGTTGGGGAACGTGACCGTGAACGTGGGCGCGAAGCCGTGACCTTGGAGGTAGACACGGGTGCCGCCGATGCGCAGCGGGTGGTTGACCTGCAATGTGTAGGGCTCCCATGTGTCTGGATCGGTGGTGGTGACTTCCTCGCTGAAGCGAATGTTGGAGGTGAACATCTCCGCCTGGCCATTGGGTAGATAGTCGGTACGGAAGTCTTCGACCTTGATACAGAACGGCGCCAAGTCAGTGCCGTCTACCAGCAGACCTGCCCGGAACGAGTCGTACGCACTAGGCGTGGTGTTGCAGAAGGCCGGCGATTCCTCGTTGGCGATGATCACCCGCATGCCCTCCGCGTACACGAACTTGCCGGCCGCGAACGCGATCAGCAGGAACAGCAAGCCGAAGTGGAATACGATGTTGCCCACCTCGCGCGCATACCCGCGCTCCGCGGACAACTCGATGCTGCCCGACACGCGACCGTCCCCGTTGTTGCGACGGACCCGCCAGCCCTTGAGGCTCTTTTGGACCTGGTCCGCGGCCTGCTCCGGCGTGGCCGTGGTCCGGTACGCCGCATGATGCGGCAGGCGTGCAAGGTTACGCGGGGCAAGCGGCGGCGGGGCCTTGAGTTGTTTGACCAGATCAATCGACCGCGGTGTCAGGCAGCCCACCAGCGATATAAACAGCAACACGTACACGGCTGTGAACCACCAGCTGGAGAACACGTCGAACAGCTGGAGCTTGTCGAACAACTCCCCCAGCCAGCCGTTGTCCGCGATGTACTGATTGACGTTTCCTTGGTTGAGGCTGCGCTGCGGCAGGAGTGCCCCCGGTATCGCCGCCACTGCCAGCAGAAATAGCAGAATCAATGCCGTGCGCATCGCGGTGAGAGTGCGCCATGAGTTGCGCAGGAACGCGGTGACCGGAGCCATCCTAGGCACTGATATGAGTCCCCTCTGCCGTTCCCGGTGCGACGAACCGGAACGAGGGGCAGCTTCGGTGGGGCGTCACCGGCTTCATAGCATCATCAGCACCGCTGTAGCACGCATAGTCACATCTGGAGATTGTCCTTCGCCGACCCCATTGATTCGGTGGGGGTTTGATGAAGGTCTGATCAAGATCAAGCACGCGATAGGCGCCAGTGGCAGACCTACGACGATGATTGAGGCCTTATGTTCACATCCGATTCTCGAGACGCCGGACCTGAAGGTGAGTCACCGACCACGCGCGCGACCACAGGGCTGCGGGCGATGGTCATCGAAGATGAGCGTGAGCTCGCCGATCTCATCGGTACCTATCTGACCCGCGAGGGCTTCGACATCACGATCGTTCACGACGGGCAGGATGCAGTCGACCTGATCCGGCAGATTGATCCCGACGTCGTCGTGCTAGACCTCGGCCTTCCGCGACTGGACGGCGTCGAAGTGTGCCGCCAGTTGCGCACCTTTTCCGATGCGTATGTCGTCATGCTCACCGCCCGCACCGAGGAGGTCGACACCCTCATCGGACTGTCCGTGGGAGCCGACGACTACATGACCAAACCGTTCAGCCCACGAGAGCTCATGGCCCGCATCCAAGTCATGCTGCGCCGTCCTCGATCGTCTACAGCCTTACGCTCCCCGTCCGCGGCCTCCGAACACAGAGAGCTGCGAAGGATTGGGGCACTGGCGATCGACGTCGAAGGCCGCGAGGTCACCGTCGACACCACCCCGGTTCAGTTGACCAGGACCGAGTTCGACCTCTTGGCGGCACTGACGCGAGACCCCGGCTTGGTGCTGTCCCGGACGCAGTTGATCAGTGCCATCTGGGGGCCTGACTGGGTCGGCGACACGCACCTGGTTGATGTCCACATCGCGCACCTCAGACGCAAGCTCGGAGACACTGCGTCCCGGGGCGCATACATCCGCACCGTCCGCGGTGTCGGCTACCGCACCGGAGATGGTCAGTGAGCCGGATCGACCTGGGTGACAACGTGACGCGCCTCAAGCGGTGGTTCACCACTGCCACCTTCGGTACCCGGCTACTGGCGGCGCTCGCTTTTGTGATGATCGGTTTCGCAGTCAGTGCCTGGGTCGTCGCCGCAATACTTGCCCCCGGGATCTTCCACGAGCATCTGGAGATGGCCGGACTGTCACAGAACTCCTCCGAAGCAGCCCATATGGAGGAGGCATTCAACTCGTCAATGATGCTGTCTTGGTCGATCGCACTGGCGGTATCGGTGATCTTGTCGCTGGCTGTCAGCGGCTACATCGCCCGCCGCGTTCAACGATCGATCACCCCGGTCACCCGATCAGTCCAGCAGATCTCCGGTGGACAATACGACTCACGAGTGCACGAGCCGAGAATAGGTCGTGAATTCGACGATCTTGTCGCCAGCTTCAACGAACTGGCACGACGACTAGATGCCACCGAAACCACACGCCGACGGATGCTCTCAGATCTCGCACACGAGTTGCGGACTCCCCTGGCCACGCTCGAATCCCACCTTGAGGCGATCGAAGACGGCGTCCGTGCACTCGACGACGACACGCTGCGCATTCTGCGAACCGCGACTGGTCGGCTAGGCCGGCTCGCTCACGACGTCAGCGCAGTGTCCCGAGCCGAAGAACACCTCACGCGTCTCATCCCCATCGGTACCGACACTCGCAGCATCATCGCGGCCGCGATCGACGCCCTGCGCCCCGAGTACTCGCACAAAAATGTGCTGCTCCAAGCACGTATTGATCAGGCAATACCGATCACTGTCGACAGTGATCGAATCAACCAGGTCCTGACCAACCTTTTGCACAACGCGCTCCGCCACACCGACTCAGGTGGGATGGTCACCGTCACCAGTCGCCTACACAACGGGAACGTGGAGATCACTATCGCCGACACTGGAGAAGGCATCGCAGCGCAGCACCTCGACCACATTTTTGACCGCTTCTACCGCGTCGACACCGCACGCGACCGGGCACACGGAGGAAGCGGCATCGGACTCACCATCACCCGTGCACTCGTCGAAGCCCACGAAGGCCATATCCGCGTTCACAGCGACGGGCTCGGCCGCGGCGCCCGATTCACGATCTCCTTACCGCAGACCCCGGCTCACTCCAAGGGCTGACTCAGTTGGTCGCGATACCGTTTTGCCGGAGCCACTCGATGGGGTCGGCGCGCTCCCGTCCCTCGTTCAACCACACCTCGAAGTGCAAGTGCGACCCGGTGGAAAAGCCACGACTTCCCATGAGGGCAATCGTCTGTCCAGCCTGTATACGCTGGCCCGTGGACACGAGAACCTCTTCCATGTGTCCATAAACGGTCATCGTGCCCTCATCCGATAGCAGTCGGACCCAATTGCCGAACCCTTGCGCCGGGCCGGCATCGATGACGGTCCCGTCAGTGGCCGCCACGATCGGGGTTCCGATCGCGTTTGCGATATCGATGCCGCCGTGGAGCGAGCCCCAGCGTTGGCCGAACTCAGACGTGAGGGTCCCGACTGTCGGCATCGCTGCTGTTGGACGGCGCGCGGTCTCCTCGGCAACTTGCCGGCGAGCGTCGATTTCGGTGCCTGCCGCCAATGACGACACCATGGCGGCAGCGCTCTCCAGCGGGAGGTCGCCTTGCACCGCAACGGGCCCAGGCAGTTCAGCCGGGGGAAGGGCTATGTCTCCAGACTGGCCAGCAGGACTGATCGACTCCTCGTGCGCGATTAGGTGAATGTGCTCACCACCAGCCTCTGTGTGCTGGTCCACTAGAAAACTTATCGAGGACACGATGGCCCCGGCGGCGACCGTGACGACGACGACCTGATCGCGTAACTCGGGCCGGGCGGAGGGTTGGCGATGCGTACCGCCACCTCGAGGGCGACCAGAACTCGCCCAGATGTCGACAGTTGAAGGGTGTTCCTTGCGGTGTGCACGTCTTCGCTCCACTGCCGCCGTGTCTCCCCTGCCGCTATGTCGTGATGGTTTCGTGATGTGACTTCTGCTCGAACTTAGACGAGCAGAGTCCGCCGTCGCAAGAAGTGGGGGCCTCGTCACCCGTGTCGAAGAACGACCGGGAGCGGCCCCCACCAGCGTGCATCGTGCCTAGAGTCTCCCTCTGACCACAACCTCTGGCAGCGTTCATCAAGCTGCCTGTTGCGAGTGTCAGGGACTACGTGGGCGACATGGGAAGGCCTTCGGAAGCTGGACGTCCTGACAGGCTTCACCCAGGTTCACCCCAACTGGCCGCGCACCAAATCAGCAGCGCGTCAGCGACCGTCACGTCCGGGATCTTGATCAGACCTTCATCAAACCCCGACCGAATCAAGAGGTCAGCACAGCACAATCTCCGGATGTGACAGTGCGTGCGGCATTGGGGGACAAGTGGGGCGGGTCGCCGGCCGCCTCCCACCACGAAGAAGTGGACGAGCAGCTCGAGAAAGGGAAAGTGTCGCGATCACAAGATTTACAGATTTCCGGACGATTGTTGTTGCTCGCACGAGCGGTGGCGTTAGTGACAGTCAGCGCCCTCGGACTCCTCTTCACTTCGGCAGGGGTGCTGGTCCAGGACGGCACCAGTCTGGACGTCCACAGCTCGGCCGCCATCGCCCTTCATGTCCTCACCGGCGTGCTGGCTCTGGTTCTAGGGTGGCGCGCGTGGGCTACACGGCGAGGTCGCTGGGCTGCAGTCGTCGCCCTCGTCCTGTTCGGGGCCACGTTCGCCCAAGCGAGCTTAGGGGGCAGTTCGACCTTGGCATTTCACATCGGCGTAGCACTGGTGCTCACGGTCCTGTGTACGTGGCTGGCCGCCTGGACTTTCGGTAGATCACTATACGAGGAGATCGAATGAGACTGCGCAGGACACTCACCGCCTCCGGCTCCACCGCCGCCCTGCTCCTAGCTGTGGGCTGCGCCGGGAACGACACGGGCGCGCCAGAGCAGGCAGAGCAGCTCCAGACGGGCGAGAGAGCCGAAAAACAGGTCACGATGGCCGAGGTCCAGCAGAACGATTCGACCGACTCGTGTTGGACCGTGATCGAGAACATCGTCTACGACCTCACCGCGTGGGTCGACCAACACCCGGGCGGGCCGGACCGGATCGAGCAGCTGTGCGGCACAGACGGGACAGAGAGTTTCACCGACCAGCACAGTGGAGCGTCCCAGCCACAATCGCGGCTCGCCGAGTTCCAGATCGGCCAGCTCGCCGGGTGACCCGGCAGATATGCTTCCGATCCGCTCTGTGCGTCCCGGTCGGAGGCATGTGCCGGGCCCCGCTCCGGGGCCGCGCGCGTGGACTCAGCGAGGCCGTGAACGGGTTCGATTCGCTCCCCCCGCGACCTCTGCGGAAGACGAGAGCGCACCTCGCGAGCGTGACATGACAACACGACAGAAGAACCGTGGGCCGCAATCGGTGGTGCTGCCAGCAGTCGGCCTCAGGATGGGCGGGGTTACCCGAAATCAACCGTGGTCAACGCCTTCTCGGCGGTGGCTAAATAGTCACCCCGTCGGCCGTGCGCTTGGTCGAATGGTGTCGTCATTGGGCGCAGGAATACTGCTGTACACCAGTTTCCCGCCTCTATCCTTGTGGTTTCTCGCCCCGGCCGGTCTTGCCATTTTGGTCCTGTCGATCCGAGGGATCAGCGTGCGCGGCGCATTCGGATTGGGATACCTGGCTGGTCTCGGGTTCTTCGTACCTTTACTGCCCTGGGTGGGGGTTTATGTCGGCGCTGTCCCCTGGCTAGCATTAGCGGCGCTACAGGCCGTGGCAGTCGCTGTCTTCGCTTGGGCCACCGCACTGGTGGCGCGGCTGCCCGGGGCTGCACTGTGGATCGCGTGCTGCTGGGTGGCCACCGAAGCCGTTCGAGCACGTCTGCCCTTCGGCGGGTTTCCCTGGGGCCGGCTGGCGTTCGGTCAGACTGATGGACCATTACTGGCGATCGCTCAGATCGCTGGGGCGCCAGGGGTGAGCCTGTCCGTTGCACTGGGGGGCAGCGCGACGGCTGCAGTGGTCGTCGGACTTGCTCGGCGCTCCGCCTGGCGCTCGGTGTCGCTGCTCGGGTCGGTGCTTGTGACCGCCTCTGCACTCGGCTCGATGCCCGTCCCTACCGCAGCGATCACCACCCCCTCTAAAACGGTTGCCCTAGTCCAGGGCAACGTGCCCCGACTCGGTCTGGATTTCAACGCGCAACGGCGCGCTGTACTGGACAATCATGTGGCTCGTACCGACGCTCTCGCCGCCGAGGTCGCCGCGGGAGTGAAGCCCGCACCAGATCTGGTAATCTGGCCGGAGAACGCATCAGACATCGACCCGTTTCGCAATGCCGACGCTGCAGAGCGGATTGATGCGGCCACAGAGACGATCGGCGCTCCGATCCTTGTGGGGGCGGTGGTGTCCACTGGCTCCGGTACCACCCGAAATACAGCGCTGGTGTGGGAGCAAGGAACAGGACCTGGCGATGCGCACGACAAAAGACGCCTGGTTCCATTTGGTGAATATCTGCCAATGCGATCGATCGTGAGCAAGCTTTCGCCTTATGCCGCGCAGGCGGGCAACTTCGTGCCCGGTAACGGCGATGGTGTGGTGACCATCGATGAGACACTGCTCGCTGTGGCCACCTGTTATGAGGTCGCGTTCGATAATCTGGTATCCGAGTCGGTTCGGTCGGGGGCGCAGTTGATCGCGGTACCAACGAACAATGCAACCTTCGGCGATACCGACATGACCTATCAGCAGCTGGCGATGTCGCGGCTGCGCGCTGTCGAACACAACCGCACGGTGGTGGTAGCAGCCACCAGCGGTGTCAGCGCGATTATCGCGGCGAATGGCGATGTCCTCGAGCAGACCGAAATGTTCACTGCCGATGCCCTCGTCGCACAGGTCCCGCTCAATACCGAGTTCACACTTGCCACCCGATTACGTTCAATTCCTGAACTCATCATCACGGTCACCGCAGTATTCGCGATGCTGGTGGGGTGGATTGCTAGCCGCCGTCGGCGGGGCTGAGATCCCCGGCCATGAGTGCGCGCCGATATCGGGAGCGGACCCGTCGTCGGCCGGGCCGGCTGCAGGCGCTCAACGTGAGCATGTCGGGCAGGGCGCCGAGGGCGAGAAATTGATGAGCTCCCGCGAGGTAAGGGCGAGAGCCAGCTCGAGGATTGGACTCAGTAATCGAGCCTATTTCTCGGACGTAGACGCCGTCGGCGTTCAGCCTCAAATCTGGTGCCGTAGCGATCACGAACGGTCATCGTTACGAGGCGGTCATGGGCCACTGCCTCCGTGGCCGCATCCACCTCAGCAATATGACCGGATACGACATCAGGATCGATATCCCTGTCACCAGGTCCCACAGCACCGTCGCCTAGGCTGCCTTGCTCGTCGTTGCCCTGGCTACGTTGGCGGCGCCGCTCCCGGATTTCACTCCACAGAAAGTAGCCAAGCCCAATTGGCGCTAGAACTCCGAATGCAAGCCATTGAAGCCCATAGGACAGGTACGAACCCGCCTCGACTTCCGGTATCGGAGTTGGCTCGAGTGATCCTGGTTGACCTCCGGGGAGCTGGAGATGATAGCCAGCAAGATCGAGATCCAGAACCCGACCGATCGTCGAGGTTTCAATGGAGCGCACCATGTGACGATCGTGCAGAACTATCGGTTCGGCCGGGGTGTCGGTGGGCATTCTGAGCCTGGCGGTGATGGTCACTGGATCGGCTACCGCGGCCGGGTAGGTCGGCACCGTGTTGTTCTCGCCAACGCGAACCCATCCACGATTAATAAGCAGATCATCGCCGCCCTCGGTCCGAAATGCGGTGAGAACTTGGTAAACCTGTTCCCCGTCGACAGCTTGCTGCCGCAAGAGCACTTCGTCTTCGGGCAGATAGCGACCGGTTACTGTGACCCGATGCCACTCGGATTCGTCCAACGGCGCGTCCCGCGCCGTCAATTCCGTCAACGGCACTGGATCGGCTTCGACGCTGTGAAGAAGTTGGGAATTGCGCGTCTTCAAATCCTCGTTCTTGCCTAACTGCCATGGCGCCAACAGTGTGAAGCACGTATAGACGAACAGTGCGACGGCGATGAAGGAAATCAACCACCCCGGCGTCATCACGCGAAAGACCCTCTGCACGCCGTTCACGATAGGCGTGATGGCAAGACGGTCGGCATCGGGGCCCTCCTGTCGGCACCAGCTCCGGCGATCATTAATCGTGCCCGCCTCCCGCCACTGTCGGCAGGGATGGTTCCGATCCGGCGAGATCAGCGTGTTGCGTGCCGAATTGTGGCATCCGGGCCTGGATCGGAAGTGTCGAGCAGCAGGTCGTTGTCTACGTCCTCAGATGACGACGCCGTTCGCGGCCAACCATGACACCGAGTCGATCCACTGGCCGGCGGGATTCTGTACGCCGAAGTGCACATGCGGACCAGTCGAGTAGCCACGGTTACCGACTTCACCGATCACCTGGCCGGCGGTGACCTGCTGGCCTTCGGTGACGTAGTTGGCATTGTTGTGGCCATACTCCAAGAGATAGCCGTCATCGGTCTTGATGCGAATCCATAACCCATAACCGGAAGCGGGGCCGGAGGCCACGACCGTGCCGGACTTGGCTGCATACAAGGGTGTGCCGATCGGCGCAGCGATGTCGGTGCCATTGTGGTTAGCGCCCCACCGCGAGCCGAAGCCAGAGGTGATCGTTCCATCAGTCGGCCTGTGAGCTTGGCTGGCGACCGAAAACGCCGAAGACGACGACTGAGCAGTATCGAATCCGAGCGCCTGGCTCAGCCCGGGGGCCTGACTTGCATACTGGCGGACCGCGTCAGCTCCGATGCCATAGCGGGCGGCAGCCTCTTCGACCATCTGTCCGACGTGCTCGGGATCAGACGATTGGGCAGCGGCCACAGGGGCGACACTAAGCGCCGCGCCACCGGCGATTGCGGCGCCAGCCAGCGTGGTGGCGGCGATCCGGCCCACTCCCCTGGATCGGTTGGCGCGATGACGCCCACCAGCAGAGATGCGGTGGCCCACACCAAGCGAGTCCATGAGATCGGCGAACGGAACGCTCTTGGAGGAGCTCGACATGATTGATTCCTTCAACTTAAGCGATGGTCGCAGCTTCATACCGACGACCACTGGAGACTCCCGAAAAGGTAACAGTTGCATATCGTCCTGTCACGGAGAGTTTCCTGAGAATCCAGAAATCAGCAGTTCATACGCCATTTGTTATTCATCTACGGCATCGCCCGACCGTTACCCCGACGTGATTTTTGGTTCGAACGCGGGCCGGCCGGAGCCACCCCGCAATCGTCCCGGGTGACTAAACCGCGATCAACGCAAGCAGGATCAAGGTCCTTACTCCTGCCCCCTCCTCGTACCCGCCGCACGTGTGATGTCGATCGCTGCTGCCGCAGACTCATCGGGACAGTCGGTCTCCACCTGCACAGTAGAAAAGAAGAAGCCGTACCGATCCTGAAGCAAGTTGGAGGCGGATTGGAGAACGATCTGCGGATCGGCGCTTGCGGAGGTGCGCAGGTGGCCGGAGAACACGAAACGTCCACTGGTTAGTGCCCAAGCATGGGCATGATGGACGTCTTCCACCCCATCTATCGCTGCCAGGTCTTCAGTCACGTCAGACAGGTAGACCTCGTCGGGTGTGCCCTCCATGAGCAGATGGGTGGCGTCGCGCAGGATGCTCCAGCTTGCCCATACAAGCACGAAGCCGAACGCCAAACCGAGCAGCGGATCGATCAGCAAGAACCCGGTGAACTTGATCACTAGTGCGGTGACGATGATGAGCAGGCTGCCGACGAAGGTCTGGATGATGTGCCACAACGCGCCACGAACGTTCATGTCGCTGCGGCTTTGTTTCCAGATCAGGCTCAGGGCAACGATTTCGGTAAGCAAGCCTCCCGCGGCTGCCCACAGCATGGGCGTCGTGGGCAGGTCAACCGGAGCATTCATGCGCATGGCAGCCATCACGATCACCACCATCGCCATGATTAGCAGGAAACCGCCATTGACCAGCGCGCCTACGATCTCGGCGCGGTACCAGCCAAAGCTGCGATTTTCGTCTGCGGGGCGGCGGGCGAGTCGAGCAGCGAAGATGGCGACTAGGACACCACCGACCGCCGAGAAGGTGTGAAAAGCGTCCGAGATCACCGCAACCGAGCCGGTCCACAGCCCGATCGCCAACTCGATGACGAAGTAGATTCCCGTCAGCCAAGCCGAGATAGCCATGCCCCACCCACGAGCCTGCACCTGCCCGTGTCCACCATGCCCATGCGCCATGGGGGGTCTCCTTTTTTGCACTCGGAATCCGGTTCTCGTGTCAGCTGCACACTATGCATCGGTCTCGCGGTGCCCACAGCTTCTCTTGGGAATCTTGATCAGACCTTCATCGAACCCCGACCGAACCAATGGGGTAGGGGCGGCACAATCGTCCGGTGTGACTGTGCAGGCAAGAGTGGTGCTGATGCTGTGATGACGACGGATGTGTTCGGCAAGGGTGCGCAGCCCGGTAGCTGGGGCAGACGGGCAAGATGCCAACTGGCCGCAGTGGTGGTGAGTTCGCTTGTACTTACTGGCTGCGCTAGCGGCACTGATGCCGTCGCTTCAGGTGAGACGTTCGATTTTGTCAGCCCGGGCGGCCAGATTGAGATCTTCTATGATCCGCCGGCGGACCGCCAGAAGATCGCGCCGATGTCTGGCCCGGAAGTAGTAGATCCGGAGGCCACTGTGGCGGTCGCAGACTTTCCTGGCGAGGTGGTGCTGATCAACCTGTGGGGTCAGTGGTGTGCTCCCTGCCGGACGGAAACCGACGACCTGCAGCGACTACAGGACAAGTACCAGGCGCAAGGGTTCACCAATCTCGGCGTCAACTTGCGCGACCCGAATCGGCAAAAGCCTGTCGACTTCATCAAGGACAACGGGGTCACCTATCCCTCAATTTGGGACCCATCGCAGGCCGCGGTGGCAGCGCTACATGGTTTCCCCACCTCGGTGGTGCCAGCGACACTGATTCTCGACAAACAGCACCGAGTCGCTGCGGTATATCTAGCAGAGGTCACCGACACCCAGTTGGAGCCGGTCATCGAGAGACTGCTGGCCGAGCCTGCTGAAAGCGACGCTGCATGAACACGGTGCTGATCGCGCAATCCATTGGCCAGACGTTCCAACAAACAGCTGCTTCCGGGCCTCTACTTCTCGCGTTGGGAGCATGTGTCCTTGCGGGACTCGTCTCGTTCGCCTCGCCGTGCGTAGTCCCGCTCGTGCCCGGGTATCTGGCATATATGGCCAGCATCGTGGGTGCAGAGCGCCCGGCGGTGACCGTGCAGGCCGCCGAGCAACGCCGCGCCGAAGCCAGCACGCTCACTCTTGAACAGCAGCGTCAGCGGGTGTCATCGCGACGACGAGTCGTCCTCGCCGCGGTGCTATTCGTTGCTGGATTCACGGTGGTCTTCGTGCTGCTGTCGGCGATGGTGCTGGGCACCGTGCAATACCTCGCCCCCCAGCAAGAATTGCTGCAGCGGCTCGGCGGTGTGGTGACCATCTTGATGGGTCTGGTGTTCATCGGGGCCATACCCGCCCTCCAGAGGGACACTCGAATGCAGCCGAAAGCGCTTTCCACCTGGGCGGGCGCGCCGCTACTTGGCGCCGTCTTCGCCCTGGGATGGACGCCGTGTCTCGGACCGACGCTGGCAGCGGCGTTGTCGGTGGCCGCCGGAACCGGACTCGACGCCGCACGCGGAGTACTGCTCATCGTGGCGTACTGCCTGGGGCTCGGACTGCCTTTTATCGTGGTGGCCTTCGGTTCGACGAGAGCCATCCGCACGGTGGGCTGGCTGCAACGACACACGCGAACGATTCAGATCGTCGGCGGCATCATGCTCATTGTCGTCGGAATCTTGCTGCTCAGCGGCATATGGACGCAGTTCGTGTACTGGCTCCGCGACTTCGCCGTCTCAGACACCACTTTGCCGATCTGACAGTGCTCCGATGGTCTCTCCTAACTCGAGTCGAGTCTGTCTGTCCGAAAAGAACCTTGATCGGATCTTGACGAAACGATGACCCAGATCTCGCATTTCGCCCCGCAGAATCGAGTTTCTAATACAGGCAAGGAGTTGAGTCTGATGGGGTGGTTTTACGGTATGAACTGGATCGACATCGTCCTGTTGATCGCGTTCGTACTCGGTTTCTGGGCGATGGTTCTGGCCTTGACGACCAGTCTTTTCGGAGGGCATCGGCACCTACGCGGGTCTCACTCTCCTGCTACTGGGGTCGTCTCTTCCGGTATCTCTTTCGGATCTCACGTAGGGACCGCGACTTCGCGAAACGCCGATCATGATGAACGCTGACGCCACGGGGCGGGCAGGTGCGCTAAGACGTGCGCCGCGCGTGCTGGTCTCCCGCCGGTCTTTCTTGGCCGGATCGCTTCTCGCCGGCGCCGGCGCTCTGACTGCATGTTCTGGTTCCGGAGCAGCCACGGGCAGTCCCGTGGGAGCCTCGTCAGATCTCGTGAGGCGGCTTGAGCAGGAGCGACGCTCCCCCGGCCAAACGGTGGTATCTGCGCAGTTGACCCCCCGTCCGGTCGACGTTGATCTGGGTGGCCGAGTCGTCTCAACGTGGGGATACGACCAACAATTGCCAGGCCCACTGGTGCGGGCCCAAGCTGGAGAGCGGCTGCAGATCACCGTGGACAACCAGCTGCCCCAGGAGACCAGCGTGCACTGGCACGGGATCGCCATGAGCAACGACATGGACGGGGTTCCCGGGTTGACGCAGGACCCGATCGCACCAGGCACCACGTTCACCTACGACTTCACCGCCCCAGACCCGGGCACGTACTTCTACCACTCACATTCGGGTCTGCAACTCGATCGGGGCTTGTACGGAGTGGTGATCATCGATGATCCGGGCGAGCCCGGCGACTACGACCATGAATGGCTCGTGGTCCTTGACGACTGGGTCGACGGGACCGGTCGGACTCCCGACGATGTCGCCCGTGATCTGGGCATCGGTGCCGACACCGCAGATGCCGGGATGCAGGGGATGGACCACGACATGATGGACATGCACGGGGGTGAGGGGTCAATGATGTCCCCCATCCTCGGCAGCGCCGGGGATGTCACCTACCCGCACTTTCTGATCAATGGTCGACTCCCTGTCGACCCCTACGTTTGGAGAGCGTCGCGGGGCCAACGCGTGCGCATCCGGTTCGTCAATGCCGGCGCCGACACCGCGTTCCGGGTCGCGCTTGGCGGGCACCGGATGACCGTCACTCACACTGACGGCTTTCCCGTGCTTCCCGAGGACACCGATTCTCTTCTGATCGGTATGGGTGAACGGTTCGATGTTGTGGTCACGCTCGGCGACGGCGTGTTCCCGTTGTTCGCTCAGCCCGAAGGCAAGGATGGCCACGCGCAGGCCCTTGTACGTACAGCAGCGGGCGATCTCCCGACGAATTCCCGACCAGTCGAAGTGGACCGGCGTCCGCTATTGGGTACCGACTTATCCCCCAGCGAGGCAGTACGTCTGTCTAGCCAAAGTCATGATCGGTACCACAGTGTTGACCTGGGCGGGACGATGTCGCCGTACCGGTGGACCCTCAACAGCCAAGTCCACCCGGATTCGGTGCCGCTGGAGGTCAACAGTGGGGAGCGGGTGCGGATGCGGATGCGGAACATGTCCGACATGTTCCATCCGATGCACCTGCACGGACATACGTTCGCGCTCGCGGACAGCGGGCTTCGCAAGGATACCGTCACGATTCGGCCGATGCGCACTATTGAGATCGAGTTCGACACCGATAATCCTGGCCAGTGGGCGTTGCACTGCCACAACGCCTATCACCAAGAGGCCGGGATGATGACCACTCTGTCTTACCTCGCCTGACCGGCAAGGTGATCCACTCGCGGGCCCGAAAGTCCGCAGAAGAAAGGGAACCCAGATGAATCGAAAGAAGCTTGTGATGACCGCCGCTGCCGCCGCGGTCCTGCTGGGGCTGTCCGCCTGCACCAGCGACGAGACCGACACGGCCAGCGAGACCACGACCGCCGTCGAGACCACTGCGACCAGCGGGAGTTCGACCACCGAGCAGGCAGAGGAATCAGCTCAGCATTCCGAGGCTGACGTGATGTTCGCCCAGATGATGATCCCCCACCATGAGCAAGCCATCGAGATGAGCGACATCATCTTGTCCAAGGGTGATGTCCCCGCCGACGTCACCTCGCTGGCCGAGGAGATCAAGGCGGCCCAGGGGCCCGAGATCGCGCAGCTGACCGACTGGCTTGAGCAGTGGGGCGAGCCGACGCAGCCCGAAGGCATGGACATGGACATGGACATGGGCGGTGACCATGACATGGCGCAGATGGAGGGCATGCTCTCCGATGAGGAATTGCAGCAGTTGTCCGACGCTCCCGGCCCTGAGGCTGCCGAGTTGTTCCTTAACCAGATGATCGCCCACCACGAAGGTGCCGTGGCCATGGCCGAAGACCAGGTGGAGAACGGCACGTACCCGCCGGCTGTCGATCTGGCGCAAACCATCATCGACACCCAGCAGCAGGAAATCGACACCATGCGGCAGTTGCTTGACCCCATGTAGAAAACGAAGCCTTGTATACCCGGCGGGGTCGATGGCAGTCCGACCCCGCCGGAGACCGTCTGGGAATCAACACATTTTCTTGTCCCTGCCAGAAACGAGATACGCATTCATGCTTTCGCACCGAAAGCGGGCCTGGGCCTCAATAGCCATCCTTGCATCGGCTCTCATCGCGACCGCGTGTTCGAGCCCGCAGCAGACGCCAGCACCCGAATCCGGGGACGCCTCATCGACGGTCGGCACCGCATTAACACCCGCGCTTGACCATGTGCACGGACTCCACCTCGATGCTGAGGGCAGGGTGCTGGCCGGCACGCATACGGGGCTTTTCGTCCTCAACCCCGATGGCGCGACCACCCGCGTCGGCGACGCCGACGACGACTTCATGGGGCTCACAGGCGCGCCCGGGACGGATAACCTCTACGCCTCGGGCCATCCTGGCCCGTCAAGCTCCGCCCCCAATCCTCTCGGACTCATCGAGAGTGTCGACGGCGGCCAGTCGTGGGCGACGAAATCCCTCTCCGGCGAAGTCGACTTTCACGCCCTGACCACTGACGGAAACACCCTTGTCGGATTCGACACCGCCAACGGAATTCGAACGTCCACCGACTCGGGCGTCAGTTGGACCGACGGCATCGAGATAGCCGCGAGAGCATTGGCGATTACCGACGAGGGCATCTGGGCCACAACCGCAGGAGGCCTACAACTCAGCACCGACATCGGGCGCACATTCGCATCAGTACCAGCTGCTCCCGAACTCCTGCTGATATCTGCAGCCGAAGACGGCACCCTCTGGGGGATCGATACCGACGGCACCGCCTGGCGCAAGAACGTCAACGACGATGAGTGGCAGCAGGGACCAGTTGTCGGTGATGTCGAAGCCATCATCGCCGCGGACCAGGACACTGCCTACGCTGCTGATGGACGGTCATTTCATACATTAACGATTCCCTGAAACGTCGTCGGCGGCGCAAACCAAGGCCGACCGAAGACGGAATGGAAACTACCGGTCAGAACGCATACGAACTCCAGGGAGAAGTGGTGAGGAAAGAAGCGATGCTCGCAGGCGGAGCCGCACCAGAGCGCACACCGGCGAAACGGCTTGCCTCGGTCGCGGTGGCCTTGGTGGCCGCAGTAGGGCTGAGCGCGTGCACGATCGGAGATACCGAGGACACCTCGACGGCCGCTGCACCGAAAGAAGCCCCCGCCGCTGCGGCCGTCATTCACACCTCGTTCGAAGATGGGACAGTGGCCGCGACGCCGCGGGAACCGATCGTCTTGGATGTGACAGACGGTGCGTTCGACGATGTCACGGTCACAAACGAAGAAGGCCGCGAGGTCGAAGGCGAGTTCAACGCGGAACGCTCCCAGTGGCGCACCACCGAGACTCTGGGCTACAACCGGGATTACTCGATCGAGGCGAGCGCTACTAACGACGACGGTGAGACGATTACAGACTCGTCCTCGTTCAGCACCGTGGTCCCGAACTCGACCACCAGCGCGAGCCTGGTGACCGGTCAGGGCCACACGGTAGGTATCGCGCAGCCGGTCGCGGTGCGTTTCGAGTCCGCCGTCGGCGACCGTAAGGCCGTCCAGGACGCCATCGAGGTCACCACGACCCCCGCCGTCGAAGGAGCCTTCTACTGGGTGTCGCCCTCGGAGGTTCGCTGGCGCCCCGCCGAATTCTGGGCACCGGGCACCGAGGTCGACGTCGACGTCAACATCTACGGCACCGATATGGGCGAAGGCCTTTACGGAGCCCAGGACGCAAACAGCAACTTCACGATCGGCGACGAGGTCATCACCACGATCGACGACAACACCAAGACAATGACGACCCGAATCAATGGCGAGGTCGTCAGCAGTAGCCCGGTCTCACTAGGAAAGGCATCGACACCCACCCCGAACGGCACCTACTACATCGGCGACCGATACGAATCGCTCATCATGGATTCATCGACGTTTGGTGTGCCGGTCGACTCGGCCGACGGCTACCGGCTTTCAGTCAACTGGGCCACCCAGATGTCCTACAGCGGGATCTACGTCCATGCCGCCCCATGGTCCGTTGAACAACAGGGCTTCACCAACGTCAGTAACGGCTGTATCAATGTCACCGACGCCTACGCCAAGTCGTTCCAGAACAGCAGCAACCGGGGCGACGTGGTCAAGGTCATCAATACCGTCGGACCGACGCTTCCCGGGACCGACGGGCTGGGCGACTGGAACATCCCGTGGGAAACCTGGCGTGCTGGAAATGCCGACCTAGCCTAAGAGGCCCTCGGCCAGGGTTCCGAACAATTGGTTGCGGATACAGACATGGCCGGGTGTTGGCCTGCGTTAGTACGCGTCGCCCGTCTCTATGACGAACTGCTCGACTGCGGCGGCAAGGGCCTGGTTCGCGCTGCACCGCCAGCACGGTGAGCTCGTCTCCGCGCTTCCAAAGACCTTGCCGCCACGGCTCTTGCGCCCGCCTACTGGTCAATCCATACGGCGTCCGGGCGATCAGGTGCAGGCGAAGTGAGCCGCGGACACAAGCGAACATCACCCTTGACCAATACCCATACGGGGTATAGGTTCATTGGTGTTCGGATTGATCCGAGCCATCGGATGTCTCAACGAACTACACCCGTCAACGGAAGGAGCCGTCATGGCTACCAGCACCAAGGAGTACACCGTCCAGGGCATGACCTGCGGACACTGCGAGTCCTCGGTCAAGGAGGAAGTCGGCGAAATCGCGGGCGTCTCCATGGTGGAGGCCTCGAGCAAGACCGGAACGGTGTCGGTCTCCGGCGAGGGCTTCACCGACGAGCAGGTCGTCGCCGCCGTCAAGGAAGCCGGCTACACCGTCACCTCTTGACGCGAAGCGATCTCGCCAGCCCCAGCAGCTGGCGAGATCCCTGGCCCCGAGCACACCACCCGTTCACCGTGAAGGATTGATCCTCGACGACCCAGACTCAACCCTCCCAGATGCACCCCGCGGTGGATCTGATCGACATAGATCTGGGCGTCACGGGCATGACCTGCACTTCGTGCTCGGGGCGGGTCGAGCGCAAGCTCAACAAGCTCGACGGGGTGGACGCCACGGTCAACTTCGCCACCGAGTCCGCGTCCATCTCCTTCGACCCGAGCAAGGTCGACACGGACGCGCTCATCGAGACCGTGCGCGGTGCGGGATACGACGCGTTCACGATGAAGAATGACGACGACCAGGCTGTGGACGCAACTTCCGCAGGTGGCGGCGCCGGTCCCCGAGACCAGATCGAGGAGGCCAGGGAACGTGAGACCGCAGACCTCAAACACCGTCTGATTGTCTCGGCTGCACTCACGGTCCCGGTGGTCTTGCTGAGCATGATCCCGGCACTGCAGTTCACCAATTGGCAGTGGGCCGTGCTGACCATGGTCACCCCCATCTTCTTCTGGGGAGGCGCACCCTTCCACAAGGCCACCCTCGCCAACCTGCGGCACGGCTCGTTCACCATGGACACCCTGGTCTCCATGGGCACGGCGGCCGCCTACCTCTGGTCACTGTGGGCACTGTTCCTCGGCAACGCCGGCATGCCCGGCATGACCATGGAAGTGCATCTGCTGCCCACAAACTCCACGATGGACGAGATCTATCTGGAGACCGCCGCCGTGGTGATCTCCTTCCTGCTGCTGGGCCGCTGGTTTGAAACCAAGGCCAAGGGGCAGTCCTCCGCCGCACTCAAGGCGCTCCTCGACATGGGAGCCAAGGACGCCGCCGTCCTCCGCGACGGCGTCGAGGTCCGCATCCCCGTGGGTCAGTTGAAGGTCGGCGACATCGTCGTGGTGCGCCCGGGCGAAAAGATCGCCACCGACGGTCGCGTCACCGAGGGTTCGTCCGCGATCGACGAGTCCATGCTCACCGGCGAATCCGTCCCGGTTGAGGTCACGTCCGGCTCCACGGTGACCGGCGCAACCATGAACACCTCGGGAAGACTGCTGATCGAGGTCACCCGCACCGGCGAGAACACCACACTGTCCCAGATGGCCAAGCTGGTCACCGAGGCGCAGTCCAAGAAGGCCCCGGTCCAACGACTGGTCGACCGCATCTCGCAGGTCTTCGTGCCCATCGTGATCGTCATCGCGATCATCACCCTGCTCGTGCACTTGTTTGTGGTGGGAGCGGGACTGGCCACCGCGTTCACCGCCGCCGTGGCCGTGCTCATCATCGCCTGCCCGTGCGCACTGGGCCTGGCCACTCCCACCGCACTCCTGGTCGGTACCGGCCGCGGCGCCCAGATGGGACTGCTCATCAAGGGGCCCGAGGTCCTAGAGTCCACCCGGCGCGTCGACACCATCGTCATGGACAAGACCGGCACCGTCACCTCCGGAGTGATGTCCGTCAGCCAGGTCACCACTGCCGCCGGATTCGACCGGACGGATCTGCTGGTCAAGGCCGCTGCGGTGGAGGCCGCGTCCGAGCACCCGATCGCCCGGGCCATCGCCCGCGAGGGCGCAACGAGTCTGGCGGGCGAGGGCCCCGTGGCCGACAGGGAGGCCGGATCCGCCATTCTGCCGGAGGTCACCGGGTTCACCAATACTGCAGGCCGTGGCGTCACGGGCACCGTCGACGGTGCCGTGGTGACCATTGGTCGCCCTGAGGGCTCCCTGCCGGCGGACCTGCGGACCGCGTTCGACGATGCCCAGAAGCAGGGCGGCACCCCTGTGGTCGCCCAGATCGACGGCACCGTCGCGGGCGTGATCACCGTCCGCGACACCGTCAAGCCCACCTCCGCCGAGGCGGTAGCCGGACTCAAAGCTCTCGGATTGACCCCGTGGCTACTCACCGGCGACAACGCCGGAGCCGCACGTGTCGTGGCCAGCGAGGTCGGCATTGATCCGGCCAACGTGATCGCCGAGGTCATGCCCCACGACAAGGTCGCCCAGATCGAGAAACTGCAGGCCAAGGGCAAGAACGTCGCCATGGTCGGCGACGGCGTCAACGACGCGGCAGCTCTCGCCCGGGCCGAGCTCGGACTGGCGATGGGCGCCGGCACGGACGTGGCGATCGAAGCCTCCGACATCACTCTGATGAACGACGACCTGCGATCCGCCGTGGACGCGATCAGGCTGTCACGCCGGACCCTGGGCACCATCAAGGGCAACCTATTCTGGGCGTTCGCCTACAACGTCGCACTGATCCCCGTCGCTGCGATCGGACTGCTCAATCCCATGCTCGCAGGCGTCGCAATGGCGTTCTCGAGTGTGTTCGTGGTGACCAACTCCCTACGCCTGCGCGGGTTCACCTCAAGCCACGCGACCCCCAACCACGACCAGACCAGGAGCCAGTCATGACGGATACCCCGGACCTCGCCATCGACCCTGCAGCCGAGCACGATGCCGAAGCCGCTGGCTGCGAGACCCACAGTCACCACGGCTACATGAAGGAAAAGGACCGCTACAAGGCCCGGCTCAAGCGGATCGAGGGCCAGGTGCGGGGCATCCACCGCATGATCGATGAGGAGCAGTACTGCATCGACATCCTCACCCAGGTCAGCGCCATCAATTCCGCACTGCGCAACGTCGCCCTCGGCCTGCTCGACGACCACATGCGCCACTGCGTCGCCGACGCAGTGAACGAGTCCGACGAGGCCGCAGAGATCAAATTCAAGGAAGTGGCCGACGCCATCGCTCGCTTCTCCCGCTAAGCGGGGGCGGGTAGGTGCATGGGAGGCCCCGGCAAGGTCGCGAGCAGGATGCTTCGCGGATGTAGCCGAGCCCCGAAATTCGGTGAACACGCCTCACCAACATACCCCGTTGGGGTATAGTTTGCGGGTGGGAAAGCCAATGAACTCGCACGGCAGAAACCAGGAGAGAACATGACATCTGATCGAATTCAGGATCCGGTCGACGCCGCCGGTTAGCTCGACGAACTCGCGGGCCCTATCCCGGGCTGGCAACCCGGTTGTTCCAATCGTCCCAGGCCATCACCGCAGGTCGTCACCGAAAAAGCCTTCGGGTTCGAGCAATGTGGCTACGGAGTCGGGCCAAAGGCAGCTCACCCTGGCCCACGCCCTTGGGCGCCCGAAAGACCAGCAGCGGCGGAGGGTGCTTCCATCGTTCCGAGCGCCCTAGAAGGGAGCCGCCATCATCGTGGCGCCAGCCCGAACCACTCCCCTGACGAACATCTTGAGCAAACCTTCACACAATCTCCACCACAATCCGCTGGCTCACCCACGATCCTGACTGTCGGCCGGACCCCAGAACGCCAGGACGTGCGTCATCACCGACGGGAACGGCGATCCTGGGATGGGCGGTGTCACGAACGTGGTCGGCCGAGCACAGATGTCAGCACGATTCGATACCCTGCGGCGGTATCGGCTCGTGGCCCGGAGCAACTGCTACTTGGCCCCACGGGAAGAGATGTCCATGACCCCTAGAACACATCATGCGCTAGGGCTCACCGCTGTCAGGGAATCATGTTCTTGCTGTTTCACTCCCTCGAAACTCCTGCATATCGAAGCTGCCGGACGCATGCCGCTCGAAGATCACGCCAACCAGGTGGCAATGGACAAGACGGAAGGGACCAAATGAATCAGTCGCACGATCATCATGACCACGCCCACAGTCACGGATCCGGCGGAGCCGCGGCCGGGCACCTCAACGAGCGAGACACGGCGGTAGCTGAGCACCATCACCCGGACGGGCCCCAGGAGACGACGGGCCACGCCCATGCGGGGCAGCATCACGCTGGCCATGAAGACCATGGCGGTCATGCCGGGCACGGAGACCATGTCGGGCAGTTCCGACGTTTGTTCTGGATCATGCTCGTCTTGGCGGTGCCGGTGGTCGGCTTCAACGAGATGTTCGCCGACCTCATCGGTTACCAGCTGCCCGACGCCGGATGGGTGTGGTGGGTCTCCCCCATCCTGGGCACAGTGATCTACCTCTGGGGCGGCCGGCCGTTCCTGACCGGCGCTCTCTCCGAGGTCCGCGCTCGTCAACCCGGCATGATGCTGCTCATCGGCTTGGCGATCACCGTGGCGTTCATCGCCTCCTGGGGCGCAAGCCTGAGCTTGTTGGATCATGAGCTGAACTTCTGGTGGGAACTGGCGCTGCTGGTAGTCATCATGCTGCTGGGCCACTGGATCGAGATGCGCTCCCTGGCGCAAACCACCTCTGCACTCGACTCCCTGGCGGCACTGCTACCCGATGAGGCCGAGAAGGTCGACGGCGACGACGTGGTCACCGTCGCACCGGCCGATCTGGCGGTCGGCGACGTCGTGATTGTCCGCCCCGGTGCTTCTGTGCCCGCCGACGGCAAGATTATCGACGGCTCGGCCAGCATGGACGAATCCATGGTCAC
>NZ_JAALDT010000129.1:0-9462 GCF_014144995.1 Dietzia sp. DQ11-71
GGGCTGGGCGAGGGGGAGACGACGACGAGCCCGTCGGCCCTCCACCGCACGCCGTGGCCGAGAGTGCTGTTCCGCCCGTGGCCGCTGCGGCCGCGCGGGGTGCGGGCCCGCCGGGGCATGGTCTACGGACCGGACCCGAAGGCCAACCGCTTCGATCTCTACACCCGTGCCGGCTTGCCTGGGGCCGGCGGCGACACTGGCGGCAGCGGTGGACATGGCGGCAACGGCGCCGGTGACGTGCGCGGGGTGCTCGTCCACATCCACGGTGGGCACTTCCGGGCCGGCGGCCCGAGCCGGGAGTCGCGAGCGATGCTGTTCGACCACGCCGCACGCGGGTGGGCGGCGATCAGCACCACCTACCACCTCTCGCCGACCCCGGAATCGGGATTCCCGCAGCACCTGGTCGACGTCAAGCGGCTCCTGGGCTGGATCCGCACCGAGGGCCCGGCGCACGGGATCAGGGCCGACGCGCCGATCGTGGTGGCGGGCAGTTCGGCCGGGGCACACCTCGCGACGATGACCGCCCTGACCGGGGGAGATCCCCGATTCCAGCCGGGATTCGAGGACGCCGACACCACGGTCGCCGGCGCGATCGGGTTGTACGGCTACTACGGTCGCCTGGGCCTCGAGACCCGGGACGTCTCCGACCCCGTGCGCCACGCCGCCTCCGGCGCCCCGCCGGTGGCGATCATCCACGGCACGCACGACACCTACACGCCGGTGAAGGGGTCACGCCGACTCGTACGGCACCTGCGCGCCGGGTCGCCGAACCCCGTCGTCTACGCCGAGCTCCCCGGTGCCCAACACGGGTTCGACGCGGTGCGCTCGCCGCGCTACCTGGCGGTCGTCGACGCGGTCTCGCGATTCACCGACCGACTCGCCTGATGTCGGCAGCAAGCACGCCTTGGCGGGCGTAGTGTCGCGCTCAGCCGACGGAACCCCATCACCGAGGAGCCCCGATGCTACTGTCCGGCGAGTACGAACCCAGCCCGAGTGAGTGGGTGCGGACGCAGGTCGAGACGTACGAGCAGACCGACGGCGAGGAGGGCGGTGACCTCGCGGGCATCCCCGTGGTGATCGTGACCACCGTCGGCCGGAAGTCCGGAAAGCTGCGCAAGACCCCGCTGATGCGCGTCGAGCACGAGGGGTCGTACGCGGCCGTCGCCTCCCAGGGCGGCGCCCAGACCCACCCGGTCTGGTACTGGAACATGAAGGCCGACCCGCACGTGGAGGTCCGCGACAGGGACCGGGTCGGCGACTACACGGCCCGCGAGCTCAGCGGCCCCGAGCGAGACCGGTGGTGGGACCGGTCCGTCGCCGTCTACCCTGATTATCGCGACTACCAGCAGAACACCGACCGGATCATCCCTGTGTTCGTATTGGAGCCGCGCGATTAGGATCAGCGCGGGGCTCTCCGGGGCGGCGCCCCCCGCGGGACACGGGGAGGGCGCCGGATGAGCCGAATCGCTCTCGTCCTCGGATGCGGGGGCACGATCGGCGGGGCCTGGATGATCGCCGCCCTCCACGCGCTCACCGAGCAGACGGGATTCGACCCCCGGGAGGCGGACGTCCTCCTGGGGACCTCGGCGGGCGCCGAGCTGGTGACCATGCTCGCCGGCGGCATCGGGGTCGACGAACTGGTCGATATGCAGCGCGGGCAGGCCTGCGACATGCGGCTTCGCGAACACATCGCCTCGACCCCGCCCGGGCGGCCGCCGCTACCCCGGCTCCCGCTGCTCAACCCTGGTCTGCTCCGCACACGGTCCGGGCTGGGCGCCCTCACCGGTATCGCCCCCACCGGTCGCGGCGACGCCGGCTGGTTGCAGCGGCTGGCCGAGGGCTTCGAGGTGGGCGCCTGGCTCCCCCACACCGGTGCCCGGATCGTCGCCTACGACGTCCTCGCCGGGGAGCGCGTCCTGTTCGGCGCCCCGGGTTCGCCGATGGCTACCGTCGGCGAGGCGTTGCGGGCCTCCTGGGCGACCCCCGGGTGGATGCCACCGGTGCCCGTCGGTGACCGGATCTTCGTCGACGGCGGCATGGGCTCCACCGCGTCCGTGGACCTGGTCGGGCCGGAGGAGGCCGACCTCGTGTTCGTCCTCGCCCCGATGGCCTCGGCGCCCGGCGTCCGCGTCCCTGGCCGGGGCGGCGGGATCGAGTACCGGCTGATCCGCCGCGCGATGTCCACCCAGCTGCACGACGAGGTCGCGAGCGTCCGCGCCCGGGGTACGACCGTCGTCCCGATCCTGCCCACCGCCGTCGACCTCGCCGGCCTGGGCGCCCACTTCATGAGTGCCTCCCGACGGGAGGCGGCGTTCGAGTCGTCCATGGTGACCGCGCCGGACACCGTCCGCGACGCGCTGGCGGACAACGCGGTCGACGTGTGAGTCCGGGTCGAATGCGCGAGCGGCGCGAACCGCGCGTGGTGATCGTCGGGGCCGGGGTCGCCGGCATCACCGCCCTGCACGTCTTCCGCGAGCGCGGCTTCGCCGACGTCACCGTGCTGGAGAAGGGCTCCGACGTCGGCGGGGTCTGGTACTGGAACCGCTACCCGGGCCTGACATGCGACGTGCCGTCCCAGCTCTACCAGTTCCGGTTCGCGCCGAAGCCCGACTGGTCGCGCGTGTGGGCCGACGGCGCCGAGATCCAGCGCTACCACCGCCGGGTCGTCGACGACCTCGGCCTGGCCGGGCACATCCGGACCGACACCGAGGTAGCCGCCGCCCGCTGGGACGAGGGCACCGCGACGTGGGAGTTGACCCTCGCCGCCCGGGACGGGGGCGACGGTGGCAGTGGTGGCGCGGACGACGACGACGGACACGGCCACGACGACGACGACGACGACGACGAGACCATCACCGCGGACGTCGTCGTGTTCGCGACCGGGGTCCTGCACCACCCGGCGATCCCCGACATCCCCGGACTGGCGGAGTTCCGTGGCGGGGTCGTCCACACCGCACGCTGGCCCGACGGGTTCGACACGACCGGTCGCCGCGTCGCTGTCCTCGGCACCGGCTCGACCGGCGTCCAGGTGGTGTCCGCCCTCGTCGGTGAAGCGGGATCGGTCACGCACTACGCCCGCACGCCCCAGTGGATCCTGTGGGCCCCGATGCGGATGCGACAGCTCGTCGTCGTCGGCTCGGTACTGCGACGGTTCCCCACCGCCCACCGCGGGCTGTATGCCGCGCTGCAGTGGGGATCCGGCGTCCTCGCCGACATCACCACCAGACCGTCGTGGCGGCGGCGCGCGGTCCAGGCCTACGCGCGGCTCTCCCTCCGGGCGCAGGTCCGGGACCCCGACCTCCGCGCCCGGCTCACGCCGGAGGACGAGCCGCTGTGCAAGCGGCAGGTGGTCTCGGGGACGTACTACCGCGCCATCCAGCGCAGCGACGCCGAGCTCGTCACCGACGCCATCGCGCAGGTCACCCCGGACGGGATCCGCACCGCGGACGGCACCGAGCGGCCCGCCGACGTGATCGTGCTGGCGACCGGCTTCCGCGCGCACGACTACATGCGTCCCATGGAGGTCGTCGGACGCGACGGCCGCACCCTCGAGCGCGAGTGGGCCGACGGCCCGCGCGCCTATCGGATGACCGCCATCCCGGGCTTCCCCAATGCGTTCACCGTGCTGGGCCCCAACTCCCCCACCGGCTCGATCTCACTGCAGCACACCGCCGAGCTCACCGCCCGGTACATCGCCCACTGGATCGAACTCCTCCGCGACGGCGCGATCCGGTCGGTGGAGGTGACCGAGGAGGCGACCGCCGAGTTCAACGATGACGTCGCCGGGGCGATGGGGCCGACGGTCTGGAACACCGGCTGCCACTCCTGGTACTTCCACGACGGCGGCACGATCGACCTGTTCCCCTTCGACCGGGCGCGACTGGCCGAGCTCATGAGGGAACCGGACCACTCGCACTTCCGGGTGGGCTGAGTGCCCGGTGCCGCTGGGTGCGCCGGGCTGGCGCGCCCGGGCTAGCTAGCGGGCGGCCCGCCGGTTGACCGGCCGGGTCCCGTCGCCCAGGTCCGGTCGGGGGAGGCGCCGGCCCGGGTCGGCCAGACCGACGACGTGGCCGTCCGCCGACAACCGCGTCATCGCCTCGAGCAGCATCCGGCGCGCGCTGGCGTTGACCGAGGACACGCGGCTGAGGTCCAGGGTCACCTCGCTCGGCCCCTCGGGGATCTCGGCGAGACGCCGCAGGACCTGCTCGGCGCTGGCGAACGTCATGGGGCCCTGCAACCGGAAGGTGCGGCGCCCGGAGATCTCGTCGAACCGCACCGAGCGAACGGCCTCCACGTCCGTGACGGTGGTGTTCATCAGGTGTAACTCGAGATCGTGGGACAGCCGCTCGAAGGTGCGCACACCCTCCACACTGTGGCCGTGCTCGTCGAGCCGCGGGGAGAACACCCCGAGCCCGACCTGCCCGGGCAGGGCACCGAAGATCCCGCCCGACACCCCGCTCTTGGCGGGGATCCCCACGGTGGACATCCAGTCCCCCGCGGCGTCGTACATCCCGCAGGTGGCCATCACGGCGAGCACCTGCCGGGCGACCGGCGCCGACACCACGCGTTCCTTGGTGACCGGGTTGATGCCGCCCGTCGCCAGCGTCACCGCCATCACCGCCAGGTCGCGCACGGTCACCCGGTAGGCGCACTGCCGGGTGTAGCCGCGCACCACCTCGTCCGGGTCGTTCGCGATGATCCCGCCCGCGCGCACGAGGTTGGCCATGGCCCGGTTGCGGAACGCCGTGCGCAGCTCGGAGTCGAGCACGGCGTCGTCCACTCCGAGCTCGCGGCCCGCGAAGGCGGACAACCCCTGCCGCACCGCCTCGTCGCGGTCGTCCTGGGTCGCGTCGGGCTCGCTCACCAGCGTGTGCGTGGTGATGGCCCCGATGTTGATCATCGGGTTGCGCGGCCGGCCCGTCTCGCGGTCCAGGGAGATCTGGTTGAACGCGTCCCCGGACGGCTCCACCTCGACCTTCTCCAGGACCGCCTCGATTCCCCGGTCCCGCAGCGCGAGCGCATAGACGAACGGCTTGCTCATCGACTGGATGGTGAACTCGGCGTCCGCGTCCCCGGCGGTGTAGACGATGCCGTCCATCGTGCAGGCGGCCACCGCGAACCGGTCGGGGTCCACGGCCGCGAGCTCGGGGATGTAGTCGGCGAGCCGGCCGGCGTCACCGTTCGAGCAGGCGTCGCGGATCTCGAGCAGATAGTCAGGTACCGGCGTCTTCACGCCACCAGCGTGTCATGCCGAATGGCCCGGGGCGGCGTGTGCACCGCCCCGGGCCCTCCGGCACCGCGAACCGGTCGCGGTCATGATCGTCGTCAGCGCTCGTGGTCAGTGGTCGTCAGTGGTCGTGATGGTCGTCCGCCTTGGTCGGGTGGACGGTCCCGTGCTCGTGCTCCGGCGGACCGTACAGCGAGTACACCTTGAGGTCGTCCTCACCGATGTTGGTGACGTTGTGCCAGCTCCCGGCGGGCACGAGGATGACCCAGTCGTCGGAGACCTCGCGCACGAAGTCGAGCTGATCCTTCGCGGGGCCCATCTCGACCCGACCCTTCCCGGCCTCGACGCGCAGGAACTGGTCGTGGTCGTCGTGGACCTCGAGACCGATGTCGTCCCCGGGCTTGATGCTCATGACGGTGAGCTGCATGTGCGATCCCGTCCACAGCGTGGTGCGGTAGTTGTCGTTGGCGAGGGTGGCGTCCTCGATGTCGACGACGAACGGGTTCGGACCCTGATCGGTGGGGCTCATCGATGCTCCTGCTTCTTCGTAGACGGGTGTACGCGGTGGCCGGCGGCCAGCGTTCCGTCTCGAGTTTCGACGACTCCCGGGACGCTCGCAAGCAAGGGCATCCTCCCGAGGCGCGGCCCGGGGACATGTCCCCATCCCGTCACAGGGCCACAACGATCAGGCCACGAGGGTTCACGTACCCCCTGCGCAGTGCGGACACTGACGAGCAACCCCGACGAAAGGAAGCTTGATGAAGCGGACGATCGCAGTGACGGGAGCCATCGGGCTCGCGGTGTTCATGGGAGCGTGCGGCACCGACGACGACGGTGGCACGACCACGGCCGACGAGACCACCACCGAGATGACGACGGAGGAAACCACCACCGACGAGACCACGACCGAGCAGACCACCACCGAGGAGACCGGCGCTGCGGCCGAGGGCGACATCGTCGACACCGCGAACGCCGCGGGCGACTTCACCACCCTCACCCAGGCCATCGAGGCCGCGGGCTTGACGGAGACCCTCAAGGGACCCGGTCCGTTCACGGTCTTCGCCCCCACGGACGAGGCATTCGACGCCCTGCCCGAGGGGACGCTGGACGAACTGCTGGCCGACCCCACGGGCGACCTGGCGCAGATTCTGCAGTACCACGTGATCGAGGGCGAGGTCCCGGCGGCCGACGTCCTCGAGATGGACGGCCAGAAGGTCGCGACCCTCCAGGGCGGGGAGCTCACGGTCGAGGTGGAGGGCGAGAACGTCGCCCTCGTCGACGGCAACGGCACCCGCATCAACGTCGTCCAGACCGACGTGGACGCCACCAACGGCGTCATCCACGTCCTCGACGGAGTCCTGATGCCGCCTGCCTGACCCGACGGCGACGCATGCCGCGCCCCGGCCCGGTCCTTCCCCGACCGACCGGGGCGCGGGGCGTGTCAGCTGCGCGTGTCAGCGGGGCGTGTCAGCTGCGCGCGCCAGCCGGTCGGGTCAGCGGGGCGTGTCGTACCTCGTGAGGTCACTGGTGGCCGGGCCCTCGATGAGCTCGCCACACGCCGAGAAGCGGGACCCGTGCCAGGGGCAGTCCCACGACCGCTCCACGTCGTTCCACGTCAGCGCGGCTCCCATGTGGGGGCACAGCAGGCCGACGCGGCAGGTCTCGCCGTCGTCGCCCGTCGCCTCCCCCATCGGTCGGATACTCGGCCGTGGCTTGCGCACGATCGCCTGCGCCGCGGTCGCCGCGAGCTGGACGGGCACGTCCGCGAACAGGGGCACGGCGTTCTTCGCGATGCCCGTGATGCTGGGCTTGCCGAACGACACCCGCGGGTCCACGCCCTCGAGCCGGTCCACCATGATCCCGGCCGCCGCCGGCGCGCCCGTGAGGCCCCACTTGCTGTAGCCGCCCGCGAAGTGCACGCGCCCCTTGCCCCACGGCAGGGGCCCGGACTTGGGCAGCATCGTCACCGGGTGGAAATCCTGCGCGGACCAGCCGTGGGTCATCGTCGCGCCGGGGAAGTACTTCTCCGCGTACTCCCGCAGCGAGTCGATTTTGGACGCGGTGCCCGTGGCGGTGCCGGTGCGGTGCCCGTTGCCGCCGACGAACAGCACCTCACCGCCGGGTGAGGGCACCGTCCGCAGCGAGCGGACCGGGCTCTCGACCGAGCCGTACATCCCCTCCGGCAGGCCACCGGGGTACTCGAACGCGCAGAGGTAGGACCGCTCGGGTTCCATCGTCGCCACGGTCGGGCCGCGGTCCAGGACCGGGGACGCGGTCGCCAGCACGACGTCGCGGGCGGTCATCGTGCCCGGATGCGCGGTGACCTCGACGAACGCGTCCTCCCCTGTCCCCTGCGCTGTGAGTCCGGTGACACGGGCGTGCTCCACGATCCGCACGCCGAGGGCCGTGGCCGCGCGGGCCAGCGCCGCGAGCGCCTCCACCGGGTCGATCTGCATCTGATCCGGCAGCTCCACGGCGGACCGGGCCGGGAACGGCACGTCCACCCGGTCGTACCAGCGGGCGGGCAGACCCAGGTCGACGAGGGTCTTCATCTCCTTGCGCAGGGTCGACGTGCCCATCCGTCCCTTGGAGAACGTCACCGCACGCCGACGCTGGGAGTCGACGCCGTGGGTCTCGCAGAACTCGGCCCACCAGTCGAGTCCGTACCGGTTGGCGTCGGCGTACGCGCGCGCCGTTTCCAACCCGTGCTTGGAGCGGATGCTCGACAGTCGGGTGCCCTGCAGGACCGAGACCTTGGCCGTGGTCGCGCCGCTGGCCCCCGCGCCCACCGTGTGCGCCTCCAGGACCACGACCGCCTTGCCGCGCGCGGCGGCCATCAGCGCCGTGATCAGGCCGGTGAACCCGGCCCCCGCGATCACCAGGTCGACGTGCTCGCCGTCCGGGAACTCGGCCGCCGGGGAATCGATCGTCGTGCGTCGCCAGAATGAAGTGCCCATCGTGCGCCTCCTGGAGGGTGCTCACCGCGGATGTCGCTGGCGCTCACTGTAAGACCGGTCACGTCCCCTCGCATCCGCTCCTCCGGCCGCCGGTCTCCCCACCGGCGGCCGGCCGGCTACTTCGCGGTGAACCCCGCGTCGACGGGCATCGTCACCCCGGTGACGTGGCGGCCGGACTCCTCCACCAGGTAGAGAACCGCCCGCGAGATGTCGATGGGCTCGAGCATCGGCACGGGCAGGGCGTTGCCCATCGTGTGGCCCTCGGGGTTGTTCGCGAACCACCTGGCCATCTCGTCGTGCGCCACCATCGCCGTCAGGACGCCGACCGGGTGGATCGTGTTGATGCGGATGTTGTGCGGCGCGAGCCAGATCATGAAGCTGCGCATGAGCCCCACCACCCCGTGCTTGCTGGCGGTGTACCCCGTGACCGCGCCCGACCCGTCGCCTCCCCGCCCGGACAAGCCGTTGGTCGACGAGATGAGGACGATCGACCCGCCCTCGCCGCGCTCGATCATCAGAGGCGCGATCGCGTGGACCGTGTTCCACACCCCCACGAGGTTCACCATGATGGTGTCCACGAACGCCTGCTGGGCATCCGGCTCCTCGCCGCGCTGGGAGTTGATCCCCGCGTTGGCCACCACGATGTCCGGGACGCCGAACCGCTCCCGGCAGGCGTCGACCGCCGCCGCGACGTCCGCCGGCTCGCGCACGTCGCCCGTCACCGCGACGATGTCCCCGCCGACCGCCTCGACCTCGGCGACCGTCTGCTGCAGGTCGTCGGCGGTTGCCAGCCCGTAGGGGACGCTGTCGATGTCCTCGCAGATGTCCATCGCGAGGATCCGCGCCCCCCGCCGGGCGAGTTCCACGGCGTGACTGCGCCCCTGCCCCCTCGCCGCGCCGGTGATGAAGGCGACCTTGCCCGCCAGTGGCTGTTCCTGACCCATGTGTGTACCGCTTTCCGATGCGATGAGTTGACTACCGTCAGGATTCGAGCACCGGCCGGGCGTCCGCGGACGGAGATCATCCGGATCCGAGCCGCTCCAGTACCCGTCGGAGCTCCACCGCGAAGTCGGCCGCGTCGCGCGAGGAGAGCCGCGCATAGCTCAGCACCAGGCCGGACACCGCGTGCTGCGCAGCCTGCCCGCCGAGCGATCGCGTGCGCCACCCGGCCCGCTCGAGCGCGCGCACCACCTCGTCGTCGTCATATCCGGGCAGCGCCACGCACAGGTGCAGGCCCGCCTCCACGCCCGTGACCTCGAGGTCCGGGCGCTCCCGGCG
>NZ_JAALDT010000012.1:0-4060 GCF_014144995.1 Dietzia sp. DQ11-71
CCGTCCGCGAACTCGTGACCGTGGGTCAGACCCACCGCGTGTGGGTGGACCGTCGCGAGGCGCAGTTCAGCTCCTGGTACGAGTTCTTCCCCCGCTCCACCGGCGGGTGGGACGACGAGGGCCGTCCCGTCCACGGGACGTTCACCACCTCGCGCTCCTACGTCGATCACGCGGCCGACCTCGGGTTCGACGTCGTGTACCTGCCGCCGATCCACCCCATCGGCGAGATCAACCGCAAGGGCCGCAACAACACCCTGACCCCCGGGCCCGACGACGTCGGGTCACCGTGGGCCATCGGCTCCGCCGAGGGCGGACACGACGCGGTCCACCCCGACCTCGGCACCGTCGACGACTTCCGGGACCTGGTGACCTACGCCGGGGAGCGCGGCGTCGAGGTCGCACTGGACCTGGCCCTGCAGTGCGCGCCCGACCACCCGTGGGCCGCCGAACACCCCGAGTGGTTCACCGTGCTGCCCGACGGGCACATCGCCTACGCCGAGAACCCGCCCAAGAAGTACCAGGACATCTACCCGGTCAACTTCGACACCGACCCCGAGGGCATCTACGCCGAGGTGCTGCGTGTCGTCCGGCTGTGGACGTCCCTCGGGGTACGGATCTTCCGGGTGGACAACCCGCACACCAAGCCGGCCGACTTCTGGAACCGCCTCATCAGCGAGGTGAAGCGGACCGAGCCGGACGTGCTGTTCCTGGCGGAGGCCTTCACCCGGCCGGCCCGGCTGTTCGGACTGGCCAAGCGCGGGTTCTCGCAGTCCTACACCTACTTCACGTGGAAGACCACGAAGGCCGAGTTGGTGGAGTTCTGCGAGCAGCTGCTGGCCCACGTCGACGAGGCCCGCCCCAACATGTTCACCAACACCCCGGACATCCTCCACGAGTCGCTCCAACGTGGCGGCCCGGCGATGTTCGCGATCCGGGCGGTGCTCGCCGCGACGCTCTCGCCCGCGTGGGGCGTGTACTCCGGCTACGAGCTCTACGAATGGCAGCCCGTCGCCGACGGCAGCGAGGAGTACCTCGACTCGGAGAAGTACGAGCTGCGGCCCCGTGACTTCGCCGCCGCGGAGGCCGCCGGGCAGTCGCTCGCCCCGTGGCTGCGCACCCTCAACCGGGTCCGCCGCGAGCACCCCGCCCTGCAGCAGCTGCGCACCCTGACGTTCCACGACGTGGACAACGACCAGATCATCGCCTACTCCAAGGTCGACCCGGCCACCGGAGACTGCGTTCTCACGGTGGTCTCCCTGGACTCCCTCGGCGTCCAGGAGGGCACCCTCCACCTCGACATGGCGGCCCTGGGGTACGACGCCGACGCCCGGTTCAGCGTCCGCGACGAGGTGACGGGCTCCGAGTTCCACTGGGGGTCGAGCAACTACGTCCGGCTCGAGCCGTGGACCGCCGTCGCACACATCATCGCGATCCCGCCCTGCGACGAAGCACGTAGGGTCGAACTGTCCTACCGCACGCACACCGTGGATTGAGGCGAACGGCCATGGCAAAGCACAAGAAGAAGGACCGCTCCACCGACCGGCTCCAGCCGGAGCAGACCTCGTCGTCGTCGCCCTCGTCGTCGTCTTCATCACCGCCGTCACCGCCGTCACCGACACCGCCCGCGCCGGCCACGGCGCCCGTCGCGTCCCCCGGGCCCGTCACTCCCACGGAACCGACGCCGATCCCGCACGACGTCCTCGGCCGGCTCCGGTCCGGTACCCACCACGACCCGCACTCCGTCTACGGCGCGCACCGGGACGGGGACGGCTCCGTCGTGCGCACCGTCCAGCCGGGCGCGGTGGAGGTGGAGGTCGTCATCGGCGACCGCACCGTCCCCATGCGCCCGATCGGTGACGGACTGTTCCACGCGGCGCTGCCCGACCCCGACGTTCCCGACTACCGTTTCCGGGTCCGCTACCCCGACGGCCACACGCGCACCGTCGCGGACGGCTACCGCTTCCTCCCGACGCTGGGCGAGGTCGACCTGCACCTCATCGGCGAAGGGCGCCACGAACGACTGTGGGATGTCCTCGGCGCCCACGTGCGCACCTACGAGACCGCGGGCGGGCCGGTCACCGGCACCTCCTTCGCGGTGTGGGCGCCGGGCGCCCGCGGGATGAGCGTGGTCGGCGACTTCTGCGGATGGAACCCCACCGCGCTGCCCATGCGCTCGATCGGATCCTCCGGGGTCTGGGAACTGTTCGTGCCCGACGTCGCCGACGGCGCGGTCTACAAGTACTGCGTCCGCGGCGCCGACGGCCGGACCATCGACCACGCCGACCCCATGGCGGTGGCCACCGAGGTGCCCCCCGCCACCGGGTCCAAGGTGTTCACGTCCGGCTACGAGTGGAACGACGAAGAGTGGATCGCCGCCCGCGCGACCCGCGACCACTCGCGTTCCCCGATGACCGTCCTCGAGGTCCACGTCGGATCCTGGCGACCCGGACTCGACTACCGGGAGTTCGCGCACGAGCTCGCCGACCACATCGCCGAGACCGGGTTCACCCACGTGGAACTCATGCCCGTCGCCGAGCACCCCTTCGGCGGTTCGTGGGGCTACCAGGTCTCCTCCTACTACGCCCCGACCAGCCGGTTCGGCTCCCCCGACGACCTGCGCTATGTCATCGACCACCTGCACTCGCGCGGCATCGGCGTCCTGGTGGACTGGGTGCCCGCGCACTTCCCCAAGGACGAGTGGTCACTCGGCCGGTTCGACGGCACCCCGCTCTACGAACACGCCGACCCCCGCCGCGGCGAGCAGCCCGACTGGGGCACCTACGTGTTCGATTTCGGCCGTCACGAGGTACGCAACTTCCTCGTCGCCAACGCCCTCTACTGGGCCGAGGAGTTCCACATCGACGGACTGCGGGTGGACGCCGTGGCCTCGATGCTCTACCTCGACTACTCCCGCGAGGCCGGCGAGTGGACCCCCAACATCCACGGTGGACGGGAGAACCTCGAGGCCATCTCGTTCCTCCAGGAGGTCAACGCCACCCTGGCCCGGGAGCACCCCGGTTTCCTCACCGTGGCCGAGGAGTCCACGTCCTGGGGCGGCGTCACGTCGCCCACCTACACGGGCGGCCTCGGGTTCTCCATGAAGTGGAACATGGGCTGGATGAACGACACCCTGCGCTACGTGGGGCTCGACCCGATCTACCGCGGTTTCCACCACGGCGAGATCACCTTCTCGATGATGTACGCCTGGAGCGAGCGCTTCGTCCTCCCCCTGAGCCACGACGAGGTGGTCCACGGCAAGGGATCGATGTGGGAGCGTATGCCCGGCACCTCGTGGGACCGTGCGGCCGGCATCCGCAGCCTGTACGCCTACATGTGGGCGCACCCCGGCAAGAAGCTGCTCTTCCAGGGCCTCGAGTTCGGGCAGACCACCGAGTGGGACGCCGACAAGGGTGTCGCCTGGGAGAATCTCGAGGGCTGGGAGGGCGAGTATCACCGTGGCATCCTCGCCTGCGTGCGGGACCTCAACGCCCGCTACGCCGACAATCCCGGCCTGTGGTCGCTCGACGACGACCCCTCCGGCTTCTCGTGGATCGACGCCAACGACGCCGCCCACAACACGCTGTCCTTCCTGCGGACCGACCACGCCGGCAACACCGTCGCGTGCGTGGTCAACTTCTCCGGCGCCGCACTCGGCGATTACCGCATCGGGCTCCCCGAGGACGGGTACTGGGAGGAGATCCTCAACACCGACGCCTCGGCCTACGAGGGCTCGGGCGCGGGCAACCTCGGCGGTGTCCACGCCGAGCCGGCACCCCACCACGGACGGCCCTATTCCGCGGCGATCACGGTCGGCCCCCGCGCCACCGTGTGGTTCCGACACGCGGCACCGACGACGACGGAGATCGCGGGCGCCTGAGCGGCCGGGAGCCGAGCGTCAGTAGAGCGCGCTCGCGAGGTCCCGGCGCGCGGCCAGCACGCGTGCATCGTCCACCGGCAGCGCCTCGAGGAGCTCGAGCAGGCGCGCACGCAACGTGGCCCGCTCGTCACCACCGTGAACACGGATCGCGTTCACCAGCGTCGCGAACGCGGCCTCGTACTC
>NZ_JAALDT010000130.1:0-7731 GCF_014144995.1 Dietzia sp. DQ11-71
GTGCTCGAGCACCGCGTCGCGGGAGTTCTCGATCTGTAGGCGCTGCCCGTCGAGCGGGATGGCCGAGCGGACCTGATCCCGGTCGAACCAGATGGCGCCCTCGCGGGGTTCGAAGTCCGCCTGGAGGGCGAGGCGCTCGAGGAAATCGGTCAGCCGTGCGTCCGGGATGACGCTGGCGATACCGACCTCGGTCGACCACACCACGCTGATCAGCCGCTTCAGCGGGTTCAGAGGCTGTTCACCGCCCCGGTCGAGCGTGCCCTGCCAGTCCACCGACAGGCCGACCGAGTCGGGGTCCAGCGTGGTCGACACGGCCCCGGCGCGCAGATCCACCTCGTCGTCGACCCGCGGTCCGAGCTCGGCGATCAGTCGCCGTTCGGCGTCGGCGGTCCGCATCCCGCCCACCTGGATGCCGGCGACCTCCGTCCCGCGCGGGACCCGGCCGATGCTGTGCACGAGATCGAAGCCGTACAGGACCGCAAGTGCCATGAACAGGCCTACACCGGTGTAGATCCACCGCGACCGCACCCGGTACCGATGTCGGTCGGACGCAGCCGGGTGCGGGCCCGCGCCCTCGATCGCGACGGGGCGTGCCGGGGTGTCGTCATCGTGGGACTCGACCACGCGTCATCCACCTCCTCCCGAGCGGGGGACGGCGGAACCCCGCGGGCCGCCGGCCGGGGACGTCCCCGCCCGAACCACTGTGAACACCACTATGACGGACCGATACCGATGAGTGCAGCCCCCGCGCCGGACGCGGGGGCTGCGCTCATCGGACTCACGGGACGAGCCCGCGGCGAGTTGGACGAGGTGCGGGGGTCAGCGCTCCACGATCGCGGTGACGCCCTGGCCGCCCGCGGCGCAGACGGAGATGAGCGCCCGGCCGGAGCCCTTCTGCTCGAGCAGCTTGGCCGCGGCGGCCAGGATGCGGCCGCCGGTGGCGGCGAACGGGTGACCGGCCGCCAGCGAGGAGCCGTTGACGTTGAGCTTGGAGCGGTCGATCGACCCCAGGGCCTTGTCCAGGCCCAGACGCTCGGTGCAGTACTCCTCGGACTCCCACGCGGCCAGGGTGGCCAGCACCTGCGAGGCGAACGCCTCGTGGATCTCGTAGTAGTCGAAGTCCTGCAGGGTCAGGCCGTTGCGGGCCAGCAGCCGCGGCACCGCGTAGGTGGGGGCCATGAGCAGCCCGTCGGGCGTGCGACCGTCGTGGCCGTGGACGAAGTCCACCGAGGCGGTCTCCGAGTCCACCAGGTAGGCGCGGACCGGCAGCTTGTTCTCCTTCGCCCACTCCTCGCTGGCCAGCAGCACGGTGGACGCGCCGTCGGTCAGCGGGGTGGAGTTGCCGGCCGTCATGGTGGCCTCGGTGCCGTGGGCCTCGGCGTCGCGCTTGCCGAAGACCGGCTTGAGCTTGCCCAGCTTCTCCTCGGAGGAGTCGGGCCGCATGTTGTCGTCGCGGGCCACGCCGAGGTACGGCGTCACCAGGTCGTCCTGGAACCCGGAGTCGTAGGAGGCGGCGAGGTTGTGGTGGCTGGCGACGGCCAGCGCGTCCTGGTCTGCGCGCGTCACCCCCATCTCGCGGGCGGTGATGGCGGCGTGCTCACCCATCGACAGCCCGGTACGCGGCTCGGCGTTCTGCGGCTGCTCGGGCACGAGGCCCTGCGGGCGGATCTCTCCGAGGAGCTTCAGGCGGTCGACGGTGGACTTGGCGGAGCTGACCTTGATGAGGGTCTTGCGCAGGTCGTCGTTCACCGAGAGCGGCGCATCCGAGGTGGTGTCGGTGCCTCCGGCGATGCCGGACTCGATACGCCCGAGGGCGATCGCGTCGGCCACCTGGATCGCGGCGGCCAGGCCGGTGCCGCAGGCCTGCTGGACGTCGTAGGCCGGGCTGGCCGAGTCGAGCACCGAGCCGATGACCGACTCACGGGTGAGGTTGAAGTCGCGGGAGTGCTTGAGCACGGCGCCGGCGACGACCGACCCGACGCGCTTGCCCTGGAGGTTGTAGCGGCTGGCCAGTCCGTCGATCGCGGCGGTGAGCATGTCCTGGTTGGAGGCGTCCGCGTACTTGCCGTTCGAGCGGGCGAAGGGAATTCGGTTGCCGCCGACGATGGCGACCTTGCGGGGGCTGGTGGTCACGTGTGTCACTCCCGTTGTGTTCTCGGTGTCCGGTGGCCCGAAACGCGGCCCTGCACGTATTGTTACTCAGCAGTAAGTTATTTGTCGACCCGTAGTACCGCACCTCTCCAGGAGATGATCGCCATGGCACAGGGCAACCTCGACCTCTACTCGCAGTTCGTGACCTCGGCCCCGGGGTCGTTCATCGCCGGCAAGGTCGGCCTCCCGCAGCCGGAGCAGCTGCGCCGGTACGAGGCCGGACAGCCCGCCCTGCACGGTCCCGTCCTCATCGGCGGCGAGGGCCGCCTGGCCGACCCCGTCCGGGAGATGCTGGCCGGCGACTACGAGCTGGCCGCCGCGGGCGCCGAGGGCAAGTTCGCCGGTCTCGTCTTCGACGCCACCTCGCTGCGTCGCCCGGAGGACCTCAAGGCCCTGTTCGAGTTCTTCAACCCGGTCGTCCGCAACGTCGCCGCCAGCGGCCGCATCGTCGTGCTGGGCACCACCCCGGAGGAGACGGGCTCGGTCGAGGAGCGCATCGCCCAGCGCGCGCTCGAGGGCTTCACCCGCTCGCTCGGCAAGGAGATGAAGCGCGGCTCCACCGTCCAGCTCGTGTACGTCTCCCCCGACGCCGACGCGGGAGCCTCCGGACTCGAGTCCACCCTGCGGTTCATCCTGTCCGGCAAGTCGGCGTACGTCGACGCGCAGGTGTTCCGCGTGGGGGCCGGCTCGGCCACCGCCCCGGCATCGTGGGACCGCCCGCTCGAGGGCAAGCTCGCCGTCGTCACCGGCGCCGCCCGCGGTATCGGCGCCGAGATCGCGGCCGTGCTCTCCCGCGACGGCGCGCACGTGATCTGTTGTGACATCCCGGCCGCCGGCGAGTCGCTGTCCGCCACCGCCAACAAGGTCGGCGGCACCTCGCTGCCGCTGGACGTCACCGCCGCCGACGCCGCCGAGGTCCTGGCCAAGCACGTGACAGAGCGTCACGACGGCCGCGTCGACGTGCTCGTCCACAACGCCGGCATCACCCGTGACAAGACGCTGGCCGGCATGGACAGCGCCCGCTGGGACTCCGTCATGGCCGTCAACCTCATCGCCCCCGAGCGCATCACCGCCGAGCTCGCCGAGAAGGGCGTGCTGGGCGAGGGCTCGCGCGTCGTGGGTGTGTCCTCGATGGCCGGCATCGCCGGTAACCGCGGCCAGACCAACTACGCGGCCTCGAAGGCCGGTGTCATCGGGTTCGTCAACGGCGCCTCGGCCGAGCTGGCCTCGAAGAACGTCACCGTCAACGCCGTGGCGCCGGGCTTCATCGAGACGCAGATGACGGCCGCCATCCCGTTCGCCACCCGCGAGGCCGGCCGTCGCATGAACTCCCTGCAGCAGGGCGGTCTGCCGGTCGACGTGGCCGAGACGATCGCCTACTTCGCCAACCCCGCCTCGTCCACGGTCACCAACAACGTGATCCGCGTGTGCGGCCAGTCCCTGCTGGGTGCGTGATCTGACGTGGAGTACACCCGCCTTCCCGCCATCCCCAACCTGCTCGCCCAGTACGGCAAGGCCGCGGTGGGCGCCCTTCCCGTCGTGGGCGGCTCCCGCGACGGTAAGTCCATGCCGTCGAAGGGCGTCGAGGTCGCCGGCGTGCGCGTGGACGTGGCCAACCTGGCCGCCTACGCCCGCGTCTGTGGCCTGCGGCTGACCGACGAACTGCCGCTGACCTACCCGTTCACCCTCGCGTTCCCGCTGAGCATGCAGCTCATGCTGGATCCGGACTACCCGGTGCCGGCGATGGGGTCGGTGCACCTGACCAACGAGATCGAATCGCGCCGCCCGCTGCGGGTCGGCGACGAGCTCAACATCCGGGCGCACGCCGAGAACCTGCGTGAGCACCCCGCCGGGTTGCTGCTGGACGTGGTCACCGAGATCCGAACCGGTGACGACGACGAGCCCGCCTGGGTGCAACGGTCGGGCCTGCTCTCGAAGCGGCGGACCTCGCTGACCCCGGCCAAGGACGCCCCGCGCCCGCCGAGGCCCGAGCCGCCGACCGCAGCCGAGATCGGCGACCCCACCGTGGTGAAATCGGTGTCCGAGGCGCAGATCGCGGAGTACGCGGCCGTGTCCGGGGACCGCAATCCCATCCACGTGTCCAAGGTGGGCGCGAAGGCGTTCGGCTTCCCGAACGTCATCGCCCACGGCATGTGGACGGCCGCCACGCTCCTCGGCACGGTCGAGGGCGGGATCCCCGAGCGGGCCCGCTACTCGGTGGAGTTCGGCAAGCCCGTGATCCTGCCGGCCAAGCTGGGCATCTACGCCCGTCGCGGCGGCGCGGGTGATCCCGCCTGGTCGTTGACCGTGCGCAATCCCAAGAAGCTGGGCACCGTGCACGCGACCGCGAGCATCGAGGAGCTCTAGGCCCCACCCGGCACGCGGCCCGACCGGGCTCCGTCGTCGAGAAGAGCGTCCCGCACACGTCGCCCGAGAGGCAGGTGTGCGGGACGCTCTTGTCGTTGGGTGGATGGACCCGCCGGGTCGGGATCCGGTGTCGCGCGGGCCGCGCGTCGAATAGGTTCGGCCGCAGAGGGGAGCCCTACCGGATCCCCTCACCCCGGCCCAGGAGTAGCTGTGCACCGCACCGAGTTCCCCCGCCTCCTCGCCCGGCCGGCCGCCCTCGTGACGGTGGCCGTGGTCGTCACGCTCACCGCCTGCTCGACGACCGGCGACCCGGATGGCGTCGGCTCCGGCGGCACCGACTCCGGTGGCGCCCCGGGCGCCGGCCCGGTCGGGTCGCAGCCCCCCGGGCACCCTGCCACGCAGGGCCCCGTCGTCGAGGTGGAGACGGTCGCCGACGGGCTGACGATCCCCTGGGACGTCGTCCGCGACCCCGAGGGCGTCATCGTCACCGGCGAGCGGGGTTCGGGCACCCTGTACGCGATCCGCGGGAGCGGGGAGCGGACCGTTGTCGACGCGGACCTCGGCGAACTGTACGACCGAGGCGAGAGCGGCCTGATGGGGATGGCACTGGCAAGGGACTTCGCCACCAGCCGCGAGGTCTACACCTGCCATTCCTCGGCCGAGGCGGACGACAACCGCGTCACCTCCTGGACCGCCGCCGACGACTGGTCCGCCCTCGAGTCACCCAGGGTTCTCGTGGCCGGCATCCTGCTGGCCGACCGGGGCTTGCACTCGGGCTGCCGCATCCTGGTCCACCCGGACGGCACCCTGTACATCGGCACGGGCGATGCGTTCACCGGCCCGGCGCCCCAGGACCCCGAGTCGCTCTCGGGCAAGATCCTGCACGTCACCCGCGACGGCGAGCCGGCCGACGACACCATCGGTGACTCCCCCGTCCTGACGTACGGCCACCGCAACGTGCAGGGGCTGGCCCTGCGGCCGGACTCCGACCAGATCGTCGCCGCGGAGCACGGGCCGGACGTCGACGACGAGGTGAATCTCGTGCTCGCCGGGTCCAACTACGGATGGGACCCGAACTCCGGTGGCCGGTACGACCAGAACGTACCTATGACCGACACCGGCGACTTCCCCGATGCGGTGGAGGCGGCGTGGCGTTCCGGGGACCCGACCCTCGCTCCGGGCGGGATCGCGTTCCTCGACGACCCTGCGTGGGGCGAGTGGGACGGAGCCCTGGCGGTGGCGATGCTCAAGACCAGCCAGATCGTCCTCATGACGCTGTCCGAGGACGGCACCTCCGTCACCGCGACCGCAGCGATCCTGCGAGGAGAACACGGCCGCCTGCGATCGATCACCCCGGAGCCCGGCGGGTCGCTGCTCGTCACCACCTCCAACGGTGGCGGCACGGACAAGGTACTGCGCGTCCGGCCCGCAGCAGGCTGACAACCCCGCCCCGGCCCCGACCCCGGACCGGTACCCCTGCCCACGTGTGGCCCATAACCTGTGGCTCGCATCACTTCTCACCCCACAGCAGGGAGTTCTCCGTGCACGACCGCCCCATGCCCCGTTCGTCCCGCACCCGCACCCTCGCAGGGGCCGCCGCCGCTGCCGCCGTCGTCACCCTCGCCCTCCCCGCCATGGCGTCCGCCCAGTTCGGTTCGCTCGGACCCGGATCGACGGGGTCGGTGGACACTGGTTCGGTCCCACCTGGCCTGCTGTTCCCGCCGACCCCCGGCATCGGTGCCGGACCGGACGTCGAGATCGTCGAGGGTCCGGACGTCGAGACCGCCGTCGTCATGAACGGGCTGAACGTCCCGTGGGACGTGGTCCGCGCCCCGGACGGCACCCTCCTCACCGGCGAGCGCGGTGGCCGGATGTTCGTGCAGCGCCCGGGCGAGGAGCAGCGCACCGTGTCGATCGACCTGCCGGGCCTGTTCCGCCAGTCCGAGAGCGGCCTCATGGGCATGGCCGTGGACGCGGGCTTCGACCAGAACCGCGAGATCCACGTGTGCTGGTCCCGCGCGGTCGGCGGCGAGCGAGACAACCGGATCACGACGTTCGAGGTCGACGAGAACTGGACCACCATGACCAGGGTCCGTGACACCCTCACCGGGATTCCCCTCGGCGCCGACGGCATCCACAGCGGCTGCCGTCTGCTCGCCGCCCCCGACGGGTCGATCTACGTGGGCACCGGAGACACCTACGGCCCGACCGGCCCACAGTCCCTCGACTCGCTGGCCGGAAAGACCCTGCACATCGACCCCGACGGCACCCCGGCCGGAGATTCCGACTCGGTGATCCACACGATCGGCCACCGCAACGTGCAGGGCCTGGCGATCGACCCGGACTCCGGGCGCGTCTACTCCGCCGAGCACGGCCCGGACGTCGACGACGAGGTCAACCTCCTCCAGTCCGGCGGGAACTACGGCTGGAACCCGAACGTCGGGGGGCAGTACAACCAGAACGTGCCGATGACCGACACCGAGGAGTTCCCGGACGCGGTCGAGGCCGTCTGGTCGTCCGGGGAGCAGACCCTGGCCCCGTCGGACATCGAGTTCCTGCGGGGATCCGAGTGGGGCGAGTGGGAGGGGGCGCTCGCGATGGCCAACCTCAGGAGCCAGAAGCTCGTCCTCCTCCGACTCAGCGAGGACGGGCGGTCTGTCGTCGACTCCGCCGTGCTCCTCGAGGGTGAGTTCGGTCGCCTGCGGTCCCTGGCGCCCGAGCCCGACGGTTCGCTGCTGGTGACGACCTCCGACGCCGACAATCGCGACGCCGTGTTCCGCATCAGCCCGGCGGCGGGCTGACCGGCCTAGAGACGTAGGACCTGCCGGGCGGCGTCGGCCAGCGCGATCGCGTAGCCGGCGCCGTGCCCGGCGGAGTGGGTGGCCAGCGGGTGCAGTTGATGCAGCGGGACCCTGTCGCGCCATCCCTCACGAAGCGGGTGCGCCTCGTCGTACCCGCGGAGGATCTCGTCCGGGTGCGGGGCGCCGAAGAGGGCCAACATGGCCAGGTCGGTCTCGCGGTGGCCGCCGTGCGCGGCGGGGTCGATGAGCACGGCGTGGGCGTTGTCGCCGGAACCGGTCCACAGCACGTTGCCGGTCCACAGGTCGCCGTGGAGGCGCGCGGGGACGTCGCCGGGGTCGTCGAGTTCGCCGGACGCGACGCGGTCGCAGGCCCGCTCGACCACGGCGAGGTCGGCGCCGCCGAGGACACCGA
>NZ_JAALDT010000131.1:0-2738 GCF_014144995.1 Dietzia sp. DQ11-71
CCCACCGACCGCGCGACCGCGGCGAGCGCCGCGGCGACCTCACCCTCCAGGCCGGGGGCGACGACGACGGGCGCCGCATCCTCTCCGGCCCCGGCATCGGCCGCGATACCGACCACCACGACGTCGGCGTCCACCGGCGTCGTGACCGCCTCGATCGGGGCGAGATCCGGGCTGTGGGTGAGGATCGACTGCGCGGTCGGCATGAAGCGCTCCTGGGGGTCGGCAGGACGTACGGGAAGGGTCGTGATGCCCGGACGACGCGGCGGGACCGCCACGGCGAGGGCACCATAGTCTATCGACTAACGTGGGCAGGCAGCCGGACCGTAGAGCGCGAGGAGTGGCCACATGACAGACACAGGGGACCTTCACGAGGGACCACTGCACTCCCGCCACGTGGAGGCCGGCGCGACCTTCGCCCCGTTCGGCGGCTGGTCGATGCCGGTGCAGTACGCCGGCACCGTCGCCGAACACACCGCCACCCGCACCGCCGTCGGACTGTTCGACGTCAGCCACCTCGGCAAGGCGCTCGTGACCGGCCCGGGCGCCGCGGAGTTCGTCAACTCGTGCTTCACCAACGACCTCGACCGGATCGCCGCCGGCAGCGCCCAGTACACGCTGTGCTGCGACGAGTCCGGGGGAGTGGTGGACGACCTCATCGCCTACCGGGTCTCCGACTCCGAGATCTTCCTCATCCCCAACGCCGCCAACACCGCCGAGGTGGTCCGCCGGATGCAGGCCGCCGCGGCCGAGCGGGCGCCCGGGGTCACCGTCACCGACGAACACCGTTCCCGCGCCGTGATCGCGGTCCAGGGCCCCCTCGCCGGAGAAGTGCTCGAGGCGGTGGGGCTGCCGACCGACCTCGACTACATGGCGTACGTCGACGCCGACTGGGACGGACACTCCGTGCGGGTCTGCCGCACCGGGTACACCGGCGAGTACGGCTTCGAGGTGTTGCCCGCCTGGGACGAGGCCGGCCCGATCTGGGACGCGCTCGCCGAGCAGGTGCTGTCCCGCGAGGGCGCCCTGTGCGGTCTCGGTGCCCGCGACTCGCTGCGCACGGAGGCCGGCTACCCGCTGCACGGCAACGAGCTGTCCGTGGACCTCAGCCCGCTCGAGGCGCGCTGCGCCTGGGCCATCGGCTGGGACAAGCCCGCCTTCTGGGGGCGCGAGGAACTGCTGCGTCAGAAGGAGGCCGGCCCCGCCCGCCGCATGTACGCGCTCGAGGTCACCGGACGCGGGATCCCGCGCGCCGGACAGACCGTGCGCGCCGGTGGACGCGACGTGGGCGTCACCAGCTCAGGCACGTTCTCGCCGACCCTCAAGACGGGGATCGCGCTCGCGTTCATCGAGCTGGACGCGGGTCTGAAGAAGGGCGACGAGGTCGTCGTCGACGTACGCGGACGAGAGGTACCGTGCCGCCTCGCGGTACCCCCGCTCATCGAGATCCGCACCCGCTGACCCGACCCCTTCCTCCAGGAACGAGACCCGCAATGTCCGAGTTCGACGTCCGTCCGTCCGCCTCGCCGAGATCGACCGCCGAGCGCGAGGCCATCCTCGCCGCCCCCGGCTTCGGCAAGCACTTCACCGACCACATGGTTACCCTCCCGTACTCGAACGGGCAGTGGGGCACCCCGGTCGTGGAGGCGTACGCCCCCCTGTCCATCGACCCGTCCGCCGTGGTCCTGCACTACGCGCAGACGATCTTCGAGGGCCTCAAGGCCTACCGGCAGGCCGACGACTCCATCGCCTCGTTCCGACCCGAGCAGAACGCCGCCCGCTTCAACCGCTCCGCGGAGCGCCTCGCCATGCCGCAGCTGCCCGAAGAGCTGTTCATGGAGTCGTTGCGGCAGATCGTGGCGATCGACCGCGACTGGGTGCCCGCCGCCGGCGGTGAGGAGGCGCTCTACCTGCGGCCCTTCATGATCGCCACCGAGACCGGGCTCGGCGTGCGGCCGGCCGACGAATACCTCTACTCGGTGATCGCTTCCCCGGCCGGCGCGTACTTCTCCCGCGGCGTGGCCCCCGTGAGCGTCTGGCTGAGCACCGAGTACGTGCGCGCCAGCCCCGGCGGCACCGGCGCCGCCAAGTTCGGCGGCAACTACGCCGCCTCGCTGCGCGCCCAGGAGCAGGCCGCGGCCAAGGGATGCGACCAGGTGGTCTGGCTCGACGCGATCGAGCGGAAGTACGTGGAGGAGATGGGCGGGATGAACCTGTTCTTCGTCCTCGGCTCCGGCGACTCCGCCGAGATCGTGACCCCCGAACTGTCCGGCTCGTTGCTGCCGGGCGTCACCCGCGACAGTCTCCTGCAGTTGTCCCGCCACCTCGGCTACCCCGTGACCGAGCGCAAGGTCTCGGTGGACGAGTGGGAGTCGGGCGTGGCCTCCGGCGAGATCACCGAGGTGTTCGCGTGTGGCACCGCCGCCGTCATCACCCCCGTCGGGTCCGTGCAGCACTCCGGCGGCGGCTACACGGTGGGTGACGGCGGGCCGGGGGCGATCACCATGCGGCTCCGCGAGACGCTCACCGGTATTCAGCGCGGGTCCGTGGAGGACCCGTTCGGCTGGATGACGACGCTGGTCTGAGCCGCGCCCCGTCAGAGCAGGAGCACCGCCGCCACCAGCGCGGCGGCGGTGCCCGTCTCGATCACCGCTCCGAGGACGTCCCCGCTGATCCCGCCGAACCGGCGGACCGCGTGTCGGCCGAAGCCCGCCGCGGCGCCGTAGGCGGCGACGCCCGCC
>NZ_JAALDT010000132.1:0-8387 GCF_014144995.1 Dietzia sp. DQ11-71
GGCCCACCGCCCGACGCACCCGCGCGAACAGGTCGCTGCCGAAGCCGGTTCCGGCCAGGAATTGTGCACCCATCGCGTCAGTCCTTGCTTCCGGGGAACAGGCCGCCCGTGCCGAGACCGTCCCAGTTGAGGAGGTTGACCCTTCTGGACTTGTCGCCCGGCGAGGCGATGGTGTCCGAGGTCTGCCTCTGCTTGAGGGCGTGGAAGCTCTCGACGGCGATCGGCAGGGCCTGGTCGCCCGAGCCCTCACCGAACGGCCCGGACTCGCCCATCATCCCGGGCCCGCCCTCGTAGTCCAGGCTGCACTCGGTGGCCAGTTCCTCCAGCGAGTGGGCCTGTTCCTGGTGGGCGGTGGGGATCACGTAGCGCTCGTCGTAGTGGGCCAGGGCCAGGAGTCGGTACATGTCGTAGACGTCCTCCTCGGTCATCCCGACGGCGTCGCAGATCTCCGCACGGGGTTCGCGACCGAGGTTGATGTCACGCATGTAGGTGCGCATCGCGGCCAGCCGGTTGAGCACCACCTGGATGGCGTCCACGTCACCCGCGGTGAACAACTCCGCGAGGTACTCCATGGGGATGCGCATGGTGTCGATGGCGCCGAAGAGGGTGTCGGCGTCCTCGCCGTCACCACCGTCCGCGGCGACCCGGTCGACGATGGGCGACAGCGGCGGGACGTACCAGACCATCGGCATGGTGCGGTACTCCGGATGCAGCGGCAGGGCCACCTCGAACCGGGAGATGAGCTGCCAGATCGGCGACCGCTGGGCGCCCTCGACCCAGTCGTCCGGGATGCCGGCCTCGCGGGCCGCGGCGACCACCTCGGGATCGTTCGGGTCGAGGAAACACGAGCGCTGCGCGGCGAGCAGCTTGTGCTCGTCCGGCTCGGAGGCCGCCTCGAGCACCCTGTCGGCGTCGTAGAGGATGAGTCCGATGTACCGCAGGCGTCCCACGCACGTCTCCGAGCACACGGTGGGGATGCCCACCTCGACGCGGGGGAAGCAGAACGTACATTTCTCGGCCTTGCCCGTGCGGTGGTTGAAGTACACCTTCTTGTACGGGCAGCCGGTCACGCACTGGCGCCAGCCGCGGCAGCGGTCCTGGTCCACCAGGACGATGCCGTCCTCGACCCGCTTGTACATCGCGCCCGACGGGCACGAGGACACGCACGACGGGTTGAGGCAGTGCTCGCAGATGCGCGGCAGGTAGAACATGAAGGTCTCGGAGAACTCCGCCTTGATCTCCTCGCTCACCTTGGCCAGGATCGGGTCGTCCTTCAGGTGGGTGGGGGAACCGCCCAGGTCGTCGTCCCAGTTGGCGGACCACGAGATCTTCATCGGCTTGCCGCTGATGAGCGAGTACGGCCGGGCTACCGGCGTGTGCTCCTGCAGGGGCGAGGACACGAGCGTGTCGTAGTCGTACGTCCACGGCTCGTAGTAGTCGTCGATCGACGGCATCGTGGGGCTGGAGAAGATCTGGAGCAGCTTCTTCATCCGCCCGCCGGCCTTGAGCCTGAGCTGGCCGTTCTTGCCGAGTTCCCAGCCGCCCTTCCACCGCTCCTGGTCCTCGTACGTCCGGGGATACCCCTGCCCGGGTCGGGTCTCTACGTTGTTCCACCACATGTACTCGGTGCCGGACCGGTTGGTCCACGCCTGCTTGCAGGTCACCGAGCAGGTGTGGCAGCCGATGCACTTGTCCAGGTTCATCACCATGGACATCTGGGCCATGACGCGCATCAGTACTGCACCTCCTGGGAGCGACGGCGGATGACCGTCACCTCGTCACGTTGGTTTCCGGTGGGGCCGATGTAGTTGAACGCGTAACTGAAGTGCGCGTACCCGCCGATGAGATGGCTCGGTTTGATGAGGATGCGGGTTGCCGAGTTGTGGATACCGCCGCGCTTGCCCGACGCCTCCGCGATCGGCACGTCGACCACGCGGTCCTGCGCGTGGTGCATGTAGACCGTTCCGGCCGGCATGCGGTGGGAGACGATGGCGCGGGCGACGACGACGCCGTTGCGGTTGACCGCCTCGATCCAGTCGTTGTCCACGACGCCGATGAGCTCGGCGTCCTCCTTGCTGATCCAGATGGTCGGCCCGCCGCGGGACAGGCTGAGCATGAGGAGGTTGTCCTGGTACTCCGAGTGGATCGACCACTTGTTGTGCGGGGTGAGGTAGCGGACGGTCAGCGCCGCGCCGCCGGACCCGTCATCCGAGCCGAGGACGGGCTCGCCGTAGAGCTGGTGCATGTTGAGCGGCGGCCGGTACACCGGCAGTTGCTCGCCCATCTCGGCCATCCAGTCGTGGTCCATGAAGAACTGCATCCGCCCGGTGAGCGTGTGCCACGGCTTGAGCCGCTCGACGTTGATGACGAACGCGCTGTACCGCCGGCCGCCGTGCTCGGACCCCGACCACTCGGGGGACGTGATGACCGGCTGGGGCCGGGACTGGGTGTCCGCGAAGGTGATGCGCTTGCCCTCCTCGCCCCGCGACAGGTCCGCCAGCTCGCGGCCGGTCCGGGCCTCGAGCTGCTCGAACCCCTGCGTCGCCAGCCGTCCGTTGGTCGTCCCGGACAGGGTGAGGATCGCCTCGCACATCCGGATGTCGGTGTCGAGCCGCGGTCGACCCTTCCCGACGCCCTTGCGGGTCTCGCCGTTGGCCTTGAGCAGGACCCCGATCTCCTTGTCGGGTTTGAGCATGAGTCCCTTGACGGGCATGCCGACCTTCTCCGCGAGCGGGCCGAGCGACCCGAACTTCTCCCCGAGTAGGCGGTAGTCGCGCTCGACCGCGGTGATCTTGGGGAAGTTCTTCCCCGGGACGGGCTCACACGAGCCGTCCTTCCAGTCCGAGACCGTGCCGCCCGGGTTGGCGAGCGCGTCCGGGGTGTCGTGCCCCAGGGGCGTCGCCACCACATCGGTCCGGATGTCGAGGTGACCGTGGCTGAGCTCGGAGACCTTCTCGGCGAGGAGGCGGAACGTCTCGAAGTCCGTCTTGGTCTCCCACGGCGGGTTGATGGCGGCGTTGAACGAGTGCACGAAGGGGTGCATGTCCGTCGACGACAGGTCGTGCTTCTCGTACCAGGTGGCCGCGGGGAACACCAGGTCGGAGAACAGGGTCGTGGACGTCATCCGGAAGTCGAGCGTGGTGAGCAGGTCCAACTTGCCGTCCTCGGCGTCCTCCCGCCACACCATGTCCCGCCCGCGGTGGCCCTCGGGGGCCTGGTCGGCGCGCAGTGACGAGTCGGTGCCCAGCAGGTGCTGGAGGAAGTACTCGTCACCCTTGGCCGACGACCCGAGCAGGTTGGAGCGCCACACGGTGAGCACCTTGGGCGCGTTGCCGGGGCCGTCCGGGTCCTCGGCGGCGAACCGCAGTGACCCGTCCTTGATCCGGCCCACCACGTGATCGGCCGCCGGCACCCCGGCGTCGGCGGCCTCCGCGCCCAGGTCCAGCGGGTTGGCGTCGAAGGTCGGGTAGGACGGCATCCAGCCCAGCCGGGCCGACATCGCGACGAGGTCCGGGGTGCTCATGCCGGCGAAGCGGTTCTCGCCGGTGGCGGCGGTCAGGACGTCGGCCCCGTAGGAGTCGTACTTCCACTGTCCGGTGTGCAGGTAGAAGAAGGCGGTGGCGATCATCTGCCGGGGCGGGCGCGACCAGTCCAGGCCCATTCCCACTTGCTGGAACCCGGTCAGCGGCCGGACCTTCTCCTGCCCGACGTAGTGGGCCCAGCCGCCACCGTTGACACCCTGCGTCCCGGTGAGGATGGTCAGCGCCAGGAAGGCCCGGTAGATGACGTCGGAGTGGAACCAGTGATTGGTGCCGGCGCCCATGAGGATCATGGACCGGCCGCCGGACTCGAGGGCGTTGCGGGCGAACTCGCGACCGATCCGCTCGGCCTGGGCGGCCGGCACGCCGGTGTGCTGCTCCTGCCATGCCGGGGTGTAGGGCTCGAGGTCGTCGTAACCGCTCGGCCAGCTGCCCGGCAGGCCCTGGCGGGCCACGCCGAACTGCGCCATCATCAGGTCCAGGACGGTGGTGACGCGCAGGTCCTCGCCGTCGTCACCCCTCACCGTCCGGTAGGGCACCCCGCGGGTGATGGTCCCGGCGTCGCCACGCACGGTGTCGAAGCGCGGCAGGACGACCTCGGCGGTGCCCTCCAGGGTGTCGAGCAGGCTCAACGCGGGGTCGATGTCACCCAGGTCGAGGTTCCAGTTCCCGGCGCCCTGCTCGCCGAACCGGTCGCCCAGGGTGCCGTTCGGCACCACCGGGCGCCCGGTCACGGCGTCCATGAGGACGGTCTTGTTCGCGGCGTTCTCACCCGGGGCCGCCTCGAGCACGCCGTCGGCGAGCATGTCCGCCGTGACGAACTTGTGCGGGACCACCGACCCGTCCCCGCGCGTGCGCAGGGTGATGAGGAACGGCAGATCCGTGTACTTCTTGGCGTACGACTCGAGCTCCGGCGTGGACCGGCGGGCGTAGAACTCGGTGAGCACGACGTGCACCATCGCCATGGCGAGGGCGCCGTCGGTGCCGGGGTGCGGGTGCAGCCACTCGTCGGCGAACTTGGTGTTGTCCGCGTAGTCGGGGGAGACCACCACCACCTTCTGGCCCCGGTAGCGGGCCTCGGTCATGAAGTGGGCGTCCGGGGTGCGCGTGACGGGGACGTTGGAGCCCCACATGATGAGGTAGGACGAGTTGAACCAGTCCGCGGACTCTGGGACGTCGGTCTGGTCGCCGAACACCTGGGGCGAGGCCACGGGCAGGTCCGCGTACCAGTCGTAGAACGACAGCATGGAGCCGCCGAACAGCTCGATGAAGCGGGAGCCGGCGCCGAACGAGGCCATGGACATCGCCGGGATGGGCGAGAACCCGGCGACCCGGTCCGGGCCGGAGGTCTTGGCCGTGTAGACGTGGGCGGCGGCGGCGATCTCCATCGCGTCCTCCCACCGGCAGCGCACCAGTCCGCCGTGGCCGCGGGCCCGCTTGTAGTAGGCGGTCTTCTCGTGGTCCTCGACGATCGAGGCCCACGCGTCCACCGGGTCGGAGTGCTCCGCGCGGGCCGCGCGCCACAGCTCCATTAACCGACCGCGGATGTAGGGGTAGCGCACGCGGGTGGGGGAGTAGGTGTACCAGGAGAAGGCGGCGCCGCGCGGGCAGCCGCGGGGCTCGTAGCCGGGCATGTCGTCGCCGATGTCCGGGTAGTCGGTCTGCTGCGACTCCCAGGTGATGATCCCCTCCTTGACGTACACCTTCCACGAGCACGAGCCCGTGCAGTTGACGCCGTGCGTGGAGCGGACCACCTTGTCGTGACTCCAGCGGTCGCGGTAGAACACGTCCGACTCCCGCCCGCCGGAGTGCGTGACGGTCCGTAGGTCGTCGGAGGCCTCCCCCCGGCGGAAGAACCGGCCGGCCCGCAGCAGGGCATCGGAGGCGGGGCCGTCCATCCGACCGGACCCGGTGCCGCGGCCCTCCGGCGTCGGCGAGGCGGGGCGGGGGGAGTCGATGCTGGTCATGCCGGTGTCCTTTCCGTAGCGGTGGACTCAGTGCGAGGGGTGCGGAGGAACCACAGCCAGGTGAGTACCGCGGTGACGATCGACAGTGCGAAGAGCAGGAGGAGGCCCGTGCGGTAGTTGCTGTCCTGGGTCCAGAAGTAGCCGAGCAGCAGTGGCGGGACGAAGCCGCCGAGGCCGCCCACGGCGCCGACGATGCCGGTGACGGAGCCGACCGAGGACGGCTCGACCAGCTTGGCGACGAGGGCGAACACCGCGCCCGAGGCGACGCCGAGCGAAGCGGCCATGATGAGGAACACCGCCGTTCCCACCGGGTAGAGCCGGTTCTCCATGCCGATCAACGGCATCTTCTCGGACGCCGCGGCGGCCATGAGGCCGGTGATGACGTAGCTGACCACCAGGACCCAGGCGCCGTCGAACTTGTCCGCGAGCGCACCGCCGAGAGGGCGACACGCGACCGCGATCACCACGAAGATCGCGGTGCGCAGCGACGCGTCCTCGACGTCCAGCTCGTAGAAGTTGTGCAGGTAGGTGGGCAAGTAGACCGAGAACGCCACGAACCCGCCGAAGCCCATCGTGTACATCCACGACAACTTGATGGTGACCGGCCGCGCGAGGGTCTTGGCGGCCTTGACCACCCAGTTACCCTGGGCGGGCGTCCAGGTCGGCGAGTTCTTCAGGAGCATCCGGGCGACGACCGCGTACACGGCCAGCAGGATCGCGACCAGGACGAACGGCGCCTGGTCGCCGAACGCCTCGCGGAGCCGCAGGGTCGTGAACGCGGCGATGGCCGTGCCGCCCATGCCGGCGCCGAAGATGCCGATCGCCGTGCCGCGCCGGTTCGGCGGGAACCAGGAGTTGACGGTGGGGACGCCGACGGCGAACGAGGTGCCGCCGATGCCCAGGAAGAATCCGCCGATGAGCAGGACGGTCAGGCTGTTGTCGACGAACCCGACGAACAGGGTGGGGAGGATCGTCAGCGCGGCGATCAGCGGGAACATCGTGCGGCCGCCGAGGCGGTCGGTGAGCGCGCCGACGGGGATCCGGCCGAGTGACCCGACCACGACCGGCAACGCCACGACGAGCGATTGTTGGAACGACGTCAGTCCCAACTGGTCCTTGTATGTCGCGCCCAGCGGTCCCATCAGGGCCCACGCCCAAAAGGTGAGAAGGAATCCCGAGAAGCACAGGGCCAGTGCGAGGTTCGCTTTCCCGGGGTCGGGGACGACAGGGGGGCCCGCATCGCGGGTCGCGGAATCTGGTGCTGAGGACACCATGGGTCCTTTCGCGTCGGCTCTCGCTGCGTCGGATCTGTGTTTTGTCTCGCTGCGCCGGGCCAGTTCGAGGGGGAACCGCCCGGACCCCGAGTGTCTGCCAGATCGCGGCGAGTGTCCGCGAGTTCGTCCACACGCCCACGAGTTGTTACAGGTCAAATACACTCGGGCACGCGCCTTTCGGGGCTGCGCGTGGGCCCGGACGGAGGCCATCCGGGCCCACGCCGGCGGGACTACACCAGCCAGTCGTTCGGGGCGAACAACTCCGCGTGGAGCCGCTCGGCGGGCACGCCGGCCTCGAGGAACTGCGGGCGCAGTGACTGGAGGAAGCCGGTCGACCCGCAGAGGAAGACGTGCGCCCCCTCGGGGAGTTCGACCGTCGCCAGGTCCATGAATCCCGGGTGGACCGCGCCCGGGCCGGCGACGGTGTCCGCCCCCTGCTCGTACCAGGTGTGCACCTCGGCGTCGGCGAGCAGCGAGGACTCGCCCGCGACCTCCTCGGCGAGGACGTGGTCGGCCGGCGATCGGTCGGCGTGCAGGACGAGCACGCGACGGGTGTCCTCCGTCGCCGACAGGTGGGCGACCATCCCGAGCATCGGGGTGATGCCGATCCCGGCCGAGCAGAGGACCACGGGCGCGGCGTCCTGGTCGCGGCCGATCCCGGCGGCGTCCAGGACGAGGTCGCCGAACGGGAGGGTGACTTGGATCGTGGTGCCGACCTCGGCGTGGGCGTGCAGCCAGCCCGAGACCTCGCCGGCGGGGCAGCCGAGCCCGCCCCGGACCTCGGCGTCGACCCGGCGGACACCGATGCGCCACGTGCCGTCGCCCGGTGCCGTCGACAGGGAGTACTGACGCAGCTGGCGCGCGCCGTCGGGGAGGACCACGCCGACGGAGGTGTACTGGCCCGGGCGGAAGTCGGGCAGCGGCTCGCCGTCGGGACCACCGAGGGTGAACACGGTGACCGAATCCGTCACGTCCTCCCGGGCGATCACGGTGGCGATGCGGAAGACGTCCCCCGGTTCCACCTGCGCCTCGGCGTAGAGGGCCTTCTCGAAGTCCACCAGGACGGCGGCCATGATCCAGTAGACCTCGTCCCACGCCGCCGCGACCTCCGGGGTGATCGCCTCGCCCAGGACCTCCACGATCGCGCCGAAGAGGTAGTCGTGGACCACCTGGTACTGGTCGGGGGTGATGCCGAGGCTCGCGTGCTTGTGCCCGATCCGGGAGAGCATGTCGACCGGGCTCCGGCCGTCCACCAGCAGGGTGGCGAAGGTCGCGATCGACGCCGCGAGCGCGCGCTGTTGGGCGCCCAGCTTCTGGTTGCCGCGGTTGAAGGTGTCGCGGAGGAGCTCGGGGTTGTCGGCGAACATCGTCCGGTAGAAGACGGGCGTGATCTCGTCGATGTGGGCGCCGATGACCGGCAGGGTCGCGCGGATGACGGTGGCGTGTTCCTCGGACAGCTCGCGGGGGTGCGCGAGGATCGACTCCAGGGTGGTGAGCGACGTGGTCATGGGGGATCTCCTTCTCGGGGCGTGATGGGGTGGCCCGGGCACCGTGGGGGCCGGACTGCGGGGTGGGGGTGTTGCGGGGTGGGGGGTGATGTGGGGTGG